>DATCYI010000121.1:0-3470 GCA_036570385.1 Acidimicrobiales bacterium
CAGCGCCCCCTCGTCGGCGAGCACGTGAGCGGTGGCACGCCCCATGCCGCTGGCGGCACCGGTCACCACCGCGACCTTTCCGTCGATCGACCGGCTGAGGCTGCTGAGGCGAGGCATGGCGTGACCGTAGTGCCGCGTCGAATGGTGTCAGACACCATTCGACGCGGCACTAGACAGCTGGCGTGGACTTCTTCGACGTGGGGTTCGCGCTCTTGCTCGCCATCGGCGCGGCGATACCCCTCAGCCTCACGGTCTGGGCGCTGCTCGACGCGGCGCGCCGCCCTCAGTGGGCGTGGGCGCTGACCGAGCGGCGGCAGGTCGTCTGGATGGCCGTGATCATGTTCTCGGCGCTGACGGTGATCGGCGGCGTCGTCGTGTCCGCCTGGTACCTGCTCAAGGTCCGCCCGCAGGTGGAGGCGGCCGAGGAGGGCGACCTCAGCGGGTGAGGATGGCGGGCGGCGGCGAGCCGTAGCGGCCGCGGCAGTGGTCGACGAGGGCACGCACGCGAGCGCCCGGATCCCAGTACGGACCGCGCTGGGTCGGTCGCAGCAGCCCGCTCACGAGCTGCCCGACCGCGAGCAGGCCCCGGATCGTGGCGTGGTAGCGGCCGGAGTGCTCGCGCACCAGCAGGAGCGTGTTGCGCAGCTGCAGGTAGTCGACCGTGCGCGACGGCGTGCCCATGTGCGGGTTCACCACGATGGCCCCGCGGACGAGACCGGTCTCCCAGCCCTGGGCCTTGGCCCGCAGGGCTAGGTCGGCCTCCTCGCAGTAGGCGAAGTAGCGCTCGTCGAACAGTCCCACCTCGCGCAGCAGCGTGCGATGGGCGAACATCAGCGTCCCGTGGGGGTGCCCGGCCGGCTCCCAACCGGCCTCGACGGTGGCCGGCGCCAGGATCCCGCCGAAGTAGGGGTCGACGACCGGCGTCGCGCCATCGCCGAAGTCGGCGCACACCAAGCCGGCCCGCGGCCGCTCCCCCGCGACCCGGAGCATCTCGGCCAGGCAGCCCGCGGCCGGCTCCGCGTCGTGCGGCGCGAGCCCGATCCAGTCGCCGTCTTCGGCGCCGGGGTGGGCGAGGATGTGGCGGAACCCGGCGTTCGCACCGGGTCCGAAGCCGATGTTCACCGGCAGCTCCACCAGCTCGACGACGGCGGGCAGCCCTCTGCGGACCACCGCCCGTGCGGCTGGCTCGGAGCCGTTGTCGACGACGACCACGCGCACCCCGCCAGGCACGTCCTGGGCCAGGAACCGCTCCACCGTGGCCACGCAGGCATCAGGTCGGTTCCAGTGGAGGATGACTACGGGCAGCACGGCGACATCCTCGTCACCTAGTGCCGTGCCGCACCAACCCGCGCCGCACCAACCCGACGACGTCCGCTGTTCGCGTGGCGCCGCGCCCGGTGGGGCACGCTGTGGGCATGCAAGACGCGATCGTCAGCACCACCACGCCGTCGGGACCCGATGCTGCCCGCGACATGATGCGCTTCATCGACGCGTCGCCGTCGCCGTACCACGCCTGCGCCGAGGCGGCGGCCCGGCTCGATGCCGCCGGCTTCAGCGAGGTCCAGGAGGCGAACGCCTGGCCCGCCGGGCCCGGTCGCCACTACCTCCGGCGCGGAGGCAGCCTCGTGGCCTGGACGACCGGCGACGCCCACCGCCCCGAGTCGGGCTTTCGGATCGTCGGCGCCCACACCGACAGCCCGAACCTGCGGGTCAAGCCGCACGCCGACGCCGGCGGCGCCGGCTACCGCCAGCTGGCGGTCGAGGTCTACGGCGGCGCCCTGCTCAACTCGTGGCTCGACCGCGACCTCGGGCTGTCCGGGCGGGTCGTGGTGCGAGGCGACGGCGGCCCGGTCGAGCGCCTGCTGCTCGTCGACCGCCCTGCGCTGCGGATCCCTCAGCTGGCCATCCACCTCGACCGCGAGATCACCGCGAACGGGCTCAAGCTCAACGCCCAGCAGCACCTGAGCCCGATCTGGGGGCTGGGCGACCCGACACCTGGCGCGTTCACCGCCTACGTCGCCGATCTGCTCGAGGTCGGCGCCGGCGACGTCCTCGCATGGGACCTCATGACCCACGACCTCACCCCGAGCACGTTCGCGGGGGTCGACGAAGAGCTGGTCAGCGCTCCGCGCCTGGACAACCTCTGCTCGTCGTGGGCCGGGCTGTCGGCGCTCATCGCGGCCGGCTCGGACTCGGCACGACCAGGCTCGCAGGTGCCCCTGCTGGTGCTCTTCGACCACGAGGAGATCGGCTCCACCTCCTCGACGGGCGCTGAGTCGGCGCTGCTGCCCGCCGTCGTCGAGCGCGTGGTCGCCACCATGGGCGGCGGTCGGGAGGAGCTCCACCGCGCCCTCGCCGCGTCGGTCTGCTGCTCCGCCGACATGGCCCACGCCACCCACCCCAACTACCAGGACCGCCACGAGCCGGGCCACCGCATCGAGCTCAACGGCGGACCCGTGCTGAAGGTCAACAGCAACGTGCGCTACGCGACAGACGCCGTGACCGGAGCCGAGATGGTGCTCGCCTGCGAGCAGGCCGGCGTGCCGCTCCAGCGCTACGCCCACCGCAGCGACCTGCCCTGCGGCTCCACAATCGGGCCGATCACCGCGGCGACGATGGGCATCCGCACCTTCGACGTGGGCGCACCCCAGCTCGCCATGCACTCGGCGCGCGAGCTCTGCGGTGCCGACGACCCGGCCCGCTACACGGCGGCGATGGCCGCGTTCCTCGCCCCAGCCTGACGTGGACGTGCTGAGCGCCTGCTCACCGCGCTGTGAAGCGGGCACCGAACCGGCACACTGGAGCCATGGCTGATCAGACCCTCCCCACAGACGAAGAGCTCCGCCAGCGCCTCACGGCCGAGCAGTACGAGGTGACCCAGAAGGGCGGCACCGAGCGCGCCTTCACCGGTGCCTACGTCAACACCAAGGACCCGGGCGTCTACCGCTGCATCGTGTGCAACGCCGAGCTGTTCCGCTCCGACACCAAGTACGACTCCGGCAGCGGCTGGCCCAGCTTCACGGAGCCCGCGGTCGCCGACGCGGTGCGGCTCCTGACCGACTCCAGCGCCGGCATGGTGCGCACCGAGGTCCGCTGCGCCAAGTGCGACGCCCACCTCGGCCATGTGTTCGACGACGGCCCTGCCCCCAAGGGCGAGCGCTTCTGCATGAACAGCGCCAGCCTGGTGCTCGAGCCCGAGACGAGCTGAGCGCCTCAGAGCTGCACAGCCCGACGTATAGGTCGGCGCCGGATACCTGAGACAGGTGGTCGCAGGCGGATGGAACGGCAGGCGCTCCCCGAGCGTCGAAAGGCTCGTGCCCGCACCCACCATGTCGCTCCCACGCACATCGAACCCGTAGCGTTGTCCCTCCTGTGAGCGAGCGATCTCCCCGCCGTGACCCCCGCAAGGTCCACGTGCCGGCGCCGGACCCCAACCGGCCAGCCGCGCCCCCGCCGCGCCCCGGCACGCC
>DATCYI010000122.1:0-2394 GCA_036570385.1 Acidimicrobiales bacterium
CCTGAGGTGGCCGAGCGCCTCTACATCAGCCAGAAGACGGTGAAGAACCACCTGGCATCGATCTACCAGAAGCTCGACGCCAGGGACCGCACCCAGGCCGTGCTGCAGGCCGTGCGCATGGGGATCGTCCACCTCTCCTGACGGGCCGGCCTCCCGCCTGCGACGGGATGGGGTGAATTGGTCCGCATGGCCTATTCAGGTCACGGCTCGCGCTGCCCGATACTTGGAGGGACAGGAAGCCGCACCCGGGTGTTCCGGGGGCCACCACCCATCTAGGGAGCACACCACATCATGATCAGCACCTACGAGTTCCTCTCGACCTGGCTGCGGGCTCGGTTCTCCGACTCCGAGCGTGGCGCCTCCCTCGTGGAGTACGCCCTTCTGGTCGCCCTCATCGCCGTCGTCGCCATCGTCGCCCTGAACTTCCTCGGTGGCGAGGCCAAGTCGTCCCTCAGCGAGGCCGGCTCCGCGATCAACTAGTCAGACGTTTCTGGCACGAGGAGCGGGCGGGCCGTCGGCCCGCCCGCTCCTCAGCGTTTTGGACACCTGCGCCCATCGACGGCGCAGCGACGGAGGAGGCGGACGGTCGATGGACAGCAACCACCAGAACATGCCCTCGGTCGCTCCCCGCTGCGGCGGCGAGCGAGGCGCGTCCCTGGTCGAGTACGCGGTGATGGTCGCCCTAATCGCCGTCGTGTGCGCAGTGGCCATCGGGTTCCTGGGCGGGAGCACGAACAGCAGCTTCGACGACGCCAACAGCCGCATCGCCGAGGCGAAGGCCTCTCAGACGAACTGACGTGGCTCGGCTCAGCAGCCGAGCGCGTCGAGCTCGCTACCGCGACGGCAGAACGTCGCCCAGCGCTCGTCGAGGGCGACCGTCCGCCAAGCCTCGTCTGCGATCAGCAGCTGCGTGAGCGGGGCGTCTGCCCGCCAGACCACGACGTCTGCCCCGACCTTCTCGAGCTGGGCCCGCCACCCTGGGCGGCCGCCGAACAGCTCGAGGTAGCCCTCCACCAGCGCCGTCGGGTACATGTCGAAGCGATCGTCCAGGTAGACGACGCGCTCCTCGGGGTGGAGCGCGGTGAGCAGGTTCCCCACGACGTCAGGCGTCACGAGCCGCACCTCAGCGAGGTCGACGTCTTCCTGCTCGAGCCGGGCGAGCGAGGCGATGGGATAGCGACCCGCGAGGTCGTAGTGGTCCCGACCCAGGCGCTCCGCCAGCACCATGCCTCCGAGCAGCACCACCAGGGCCAGCACCAGGCGGCCACGCCGCAGCACCGCGCTCGAGCGCAGCGAGCCGAAATCGGACAGCCCCGGCGCCGCACCGGCCACCAGCACGAGGCTGGCCAAGGGCAGGTTCCGGGTGGCCGTCAACGCTGCGAGGGTGAACGCCGCAGCCGGCAGGAAGGTCCGCCAGCGGGGCCGGCGGACCAGGGCCGCACCGGCGATCACCAGGAGCACGAGGAAGACCCTCTGACCCACGCTGGTGAAGCGAGGGGCCTGCCACTCGATGACCTCGCTCAGCACCTCCTGGCGCTGCAGGAGGTCGATCGGGAAGAAGAGAAGCTTCGGGCCGACCGGGTTCAGCCCGCCGAGCAGCATCCCGCCTGCCGTCCAGGCCAGGGTGCGCAGCTCGTGGCTCGGGTCCTCTCCGTCGAGGCGCCGGCCCAGGGCCAGCAGCCCGAGCAGGACGATGCCCAACGGGAACGACCCGTGGGTGTTGACCCACAGCCATCCGACGACCAGGAGCACCGGACCTGGAACGGTCACGTCGGCGGCAAGCAGGAGGATCGCGAACGCGATCAGGCCGAACATGAGGGGCCGCTCCGCCCACATCTCGGCACCCACGGCCAGCGCCGCGGCGGCGAGCGCCAGCCTGGTGATGAGTCCTGCCGCGGGAGCGGTGAGGCGCCACAGCAGCAGGCCCAGAGCGCCGCAGCTCGCGGCGAAGAGGAGGCGCAGGCCCAGACCTCCAGCGAGGCGCTCGACGGCTGCGTAGACCACGGATGCGAGCCAGCTCTGGACGACCCACGGGGCGGCGGGAGCGCTGAACGAGTACGGGTCGACGGTCGGCACCCGTCCGTCCTCGAGGATCAGGCGACCCGTGCTGAGGTGCGTCAGGAAGCTGTTGTCGGCCAACGGGGACGAGCCGATCAGCACGGCCGCCACCACCACGAGCGTTCCGACCAGCGCTCCCTGGGTGGCGTCCCAGCTGTGTCTCGAAGCTGGCGCTGGCGAGACCACCTGGGGCTCAGAACGAGTCGACGATGTTGAGCGCTGCGGGTCCGAGAACGATCACGAAGAGCGCCGGGAAGATGCAGAACACCATGGGGATCAGCATCTTCACCGGAGCCTTCTGCGCCTTCTCCTGAGCCAGCTGGCGGCGCTTGATGC
>DATCYI010000123.1:0-15040 GCA_036570385.1 Acidimicrobiales bacterium
CGAGGCTGCCGTCGGCCGTGGCGGCGTGCGCCGCGATGCCGCCGAGGCCCGCCGCGCCCGCGTCGCCAAGAGCAAGGCTGCTGCAGAGGCCCACGACCACAGCCACGACGGGCCCCACACCCACGACGAGCACGGCAACGCCATCCCGCTGGATGCCGACGCCGCCGCCGAGGTGCCCGGTGAGCCCACCGAGGCCACCATCGAGCAGGCCGAAGAGGTGCAGGCCGACGACGCCGGTGATCTCACCGACGAGGTCGTCGCCGACGCCGAGAACGAGGTGCCCGGCGAGCCTTCCGAGGCCGTGATCGAGGCCGTCGAGGAAGCCGCTGACGAGGCGCAGGCCACTGAAGACCCCGAGGCCAGCTCCTCGGATGAGGAGACGAAGTAATGGGTCAGAAGGTCAATCCGTACGGGTTCCGGCTCGGCGTCACCACCGACTGGAAGTCGCGCTGGTTCGCCGATCGCAAGGAGTACGGCGACTTCGTCATCGAGGACTGGAAGATCCGTGACTTCCTGATGACGCAGCTGCCGCACGCCGCGATCAGCCGGGTCGAGATCGAGCGCACCCGCGAGCGCCTCCGGGTCGACGTCCACACCGCCCGCCCGGGCATCGTGATCGGTCGCCGCGGCGCCGAGGCCGACCGCCTCCGTGCCGGCCTCACCGCCATCTCCGGCAACAACAAGGTCCAGCTGAACATCCAGGAGATCAAGCAGCCCGAGCTCGACGCCGCCCTCATCGCGCAGGGCGTCGCCGACCAGCTCGCTGGCCGCGTGGCGTTCCGCCGGGCCATGAAGCGAGCGGTGCAGAGCGCCCAGAAGGCGGGCGCCCTCGGCATCCGGGTCCAGTGCTCCGGCCGCCTCGGCGGCTCCGAGATGTCCCGCACCGAGTGGTACCGCGAAGGTCGGGTGCCGCTGCACACGCTGCGGGCCGACATCGACTACGGCTTCCGCGAGGCCCGTACGCCCGCCGGCCGCATCGGCGTGAAGGTGTGGCTCTACAAGGGCGACATCCTCCCGTACAAGGCCCAGGCCGAGGACAAGATCAGCCGCGAGGCCGCCATGGCCGTCGGCGAGACGTCGGGTGCGCCCGGTGCCCCTCGCCGGGTCGTGTCGAGCTCCGCCGCGGCCCGCCGCAAGCCCGAAGGCGCTGGTGTGCCCGAGGCCGACGCTGTGGTCGAGGCCGAGCCGCTGGTGAAGGAGGCCGATCCCGAGCTGGAGCGCCTCCTCGCCGAGGAAGAGGAGATCGAGCGCCGCGTGCACGACCACTCCGAGACCCCCAAGTTCCACCCCGGGGACGGTGACTGAGATGTTGATGCCCAAGAAGGTCAAGCACCGCAAGCAGCAGCGCGGTCGCATGAAGGGTCAGACCAAGGGTGGCAGCGAGGTCACCTTCGGCGAGTACGGGATCCAGGCTCTCGAGCCGGGTTGGATCACCGCCCGCCAGATCGAGGCCGCCCGTATCGCCATGACCCGCAAGACCCGTCGTGGCGGCAAGGTGTGGATCACCGTGTTCCCCGACAAGCCCGTCACCGAGAAGCCCGCCGAGACCCGCATGGGCTCCGGCAAGGGCAACCCGGAGCGCTGGGTCGCGGTCGTGAAGCCCGGTCGCATCCTCTTCGAGCTGTCGTACCCGGACCCGGTGCTGGCCCGCGAGGCCATCGACCGGGCCATCCAGAAGCTGCCGATCAAGGCCCGCTTCGTCGCCCGTGAGGAGACGTTCTGATGGCTACCAAGTCAGCCGCCTTCCGCGACCTCGACGATGCCGGCCTGGTGCAGGCGCTGTCGGATGCCAAGGAGGAGCTCTTCAACCTCCGCTTCCAGAACGCCACCGGCCAGCTCGACAACGTCGCCCGCCTCGGTCAGGTCCGCAAGGACGTGGCCCGCATCAACACCGAGCTCCGAGCCCGTGAGATCGCGGCCGCAGAGGCGATCGCTGCCACCCAGAGGGAGAACGCCTGATGGCCGACGAGACCACCACCACTCGGCCCAACACCCGCAAGTTCCGCGAGGGCATCGTGACCTCCGCCGGCATGGACAAGACCGCCGTCGTAACCGTCACGACCCGGAAGCCGCACCCGCTCTACAAGAAGTCGATGGTGCGCTCCAAGAAGCTCTACGTGCACGACGAGACCAACGAGACCAAGGTCGGCGACCGGGTCCGGGTCCAGGAGACCCGCCCCCTGTCCAAGCTGAAGCGCTGGCGCCTCGTGGAGATCCTGGAGCGGGCACGATGAGCGAGCGCAGCGAGCGAATCCATCAGCTCAGCGATCCGATCAGCGGGGGGTACCCCCGATGATCCAGCAGGAGAGCCGCCTCCGGGTGGCAGACAACAGCGGTGCCAAGGAGGTCCTGTGCATCAGGGTCCTCGGCGGCACCAAGCGCCGCTACGCCTCCATCGGTGACATCTTCGTCGCCACGGTGAAGGACGCCATCCCCGGCGCCGCGGTGAAGAAGGGCGAGGTCGTCAAGTGCGTCGTCGTCCGGGTGAAGAAGGAGAAGCGCCGTCCCGACGGCAGCTACATCCGCTTCGATGAGAACGCGGCAGTGCTCATCAACGAGCAGATGAACCCGCGTGGCACCCGCATCTTCGGCCCGGTGGGTCGTGAGCTGCGAGACAAGAAGTTCATGAAGATCGTGTCGCTCGCCCCGGAGGTGCTGTGACCATGTCAGGCCTCAAGATCAAGAAGGGCGACAACGTCCAGGTGCTCACCGGGAAGGACCGCGGCAAGACCGGCGTGGTCTCCCGTGCCCTCCCCGAGGTGCGCAAGGTGATCGTCGACGGCGTGAACGTCGCCAAGAAGCACCAGCGGGCCACCCGCGCCACCATGCAGGGCGGCATCATCGACAAGGACATGCCGATCCCGGTCGCCAACGTGGCGCTCCTGTGCCCGGCGTGCTCGAAGCCCACCCGGGTCGGCTACAAGGTCGACACCGACGGCACCAAGACCCGGGTCTGCAAGAAGTGCGGAGGTGAGATGCCGTGAGCACGACCACCAGCACAAACCCCGTGCCGCGCCTCAAGACGAGGTACGACGACGAGATCCGTGCCGCTCTCAAGGAGACGCTCGGCCTCGGGAACATCATGGAGGTTCCCCGGCTCGAGAAGATCGTCGTGAACATGGGCGTCGGCGCAGCCCTCGCGCAGCCCTCGCTGCTCGAAGGCGCGCTGAAGGACCTCGGCGTGATCACCGGCCAGAAGCCGGTCGTCACCAAGGCCAAGAAGTCGATCGCCAACTTCAAGCTCCGCGAGGGCAACGCGATCGGCGCCAAGGTCACCCTCCGGGGTGCCCGCATGTGGGAGTTCCTGGATCGCCTGGTCAGCCTCGCCATCCCCCGCATCCGTGACTTCCGGGGCCTCAACCCCCGGGCGTTCGACGGCCGAGGGAACTACACGTTCGGCGTGACCGAGCAGCTGATCTTCCCGGAGGTCGACTACGACTCGATCGATTCCCCTCGAGGGATGGACATCACGATCGTGACGACCGCCAAGACCGATGCCGAAGGCAAGGCCCTCCTCGACGCCTTCGGCTTCCCGTTCAAGCGTGAGGGGCAGGGCTGATGGCCAAGAAGGCACTCATCGAGAAGCAGCAGCGCACACCGAAGTTCAAGGTGCGCGCCTACACGCGGTGCAAGCGGTGCGGTCGTCCGCACTCCGTGTACCGCAAGTTCGGCCTCTGCCGGGTCTGCCTCCGCGAGATGGTGCACGCCGGGGAGATCCCCGGCGTCACCAAGGCGAGCTGGTGAGGGGAGGCCGACCATGACCATGACCGATCCGATCTCCGACATGCTCACCCGCATCCGCAACGCGAACATCGCGATGCATGACGACGTGCGCATGCCCAGCTCGAAGGTGAAGGAAGCGCTCGCTGAGATCCTCCACAAGGAGGGCTACATCGAGGGCTACCAGGTCGCCGACAACACCGAGCGTCCCGGCCGCGTGCTCCACATCAAGATGAAGTACTCGCCCGAGCGGGCCCGCGTGATCTCCGGCCTGCGCCGGGTGTCCAAGCCGGGTCTGCGCGTCTACAGCCAGTCCACGAAGGTCCCCCGGGTCTTCGGCGGGCTCGGCGTCGCCGTCCTATCGACCAGCCAGGGACTCATGACCGACCGCGAGGCGCGCAAGCGCCACGTCGGCGGCGAGATCCTCTGCTTCGTGTGGTGATCTGACATGTCTCGCATCGGCAAGTCCCCCATCCCGGTCCCCAGCGGCGTCGACGTGACGATCGCCGGGCGCCACATCACCGTGAAGGGCCCCAAGGGCACCCTCGAGCGCGACATCCCCGGCGCCATCACCGTCCGTCAGGACGGCGAGGAGCTGCTGGTGGAGCGCCCGGACGACCAGCGGGAGAACCGTGCCCTGCACGGCCTCGTCCGCTCGCTCGTGAGCAACATGGTCGTGGGCGTGCACCAGGAGTTCACCAAGGAGCTCGAGATCGTCGGCGTCGGCTACCGCGCCGCTGCGCAGGGCGACGCCAAGATCGACCTCGCGCTTGGCTTCAGCCATCCCGTGTCCGTCGACGCCCCCGCCGGCATCACCTTCGAGGTGCCCACTCCGAACCGCATAGTGGTCCGGGGCATCGACAAGGAGGCGGTCGGCCAGATCGCCGCCAACATCCGCAAGATCCGCAAGCCCGAGCCCTACAAGGGCAAGGGCGTCCGGTACCTCGGCGAGCACGTCGCCAAGAAGGCCGGAAAGACGGGCAAGTAGAGGAACCACCATGACCGTCAGCGCACAGCACAAGCGCGAGGCCCGCCTCAGGCGCCATCGCCGGGTCCGCAAGAAGGTCGTCGGCGACGCCGCTCGGCCCCGCCTCGCGGTGTTCCGATCGAACAAGCACATCTCCGCCCAGGTGATCGACGACCGCACGGGTCGCACGATCGCCTCTGCCTCGTCGCTCGAGGCCGACCTGCGCGGCAGCGCCACCGGCAACAAGGACACGGCCGCCAAGGTCGGCGCCCTCCTGGCCGAGCGGGCCAAGGCCGCCGGTGTCGACAAGGTCGTCTTCGACCGTGGCGGCAACCTCTACCACGGGCGCGTCGCGGCGATCGCTGCCGCCGCCCGCGAAGCCGGACTGGAGCTCTAATGGCAAACGGACCTGGTAACCCGCGCGGCAACCGCGAGCGCGAGCCCCGCGAGAACCCACGGGCGTCGAGCGACGCATCGCTGCGCGAGTCGCGCGTCATCAACATCAACCGCGTCGCCAAGGTTGTGAAGGGCGGTCGTCGCTTCAGCTTCACCGCCCTCGTGGTCATCGGTGACGGCAACGGGCGCGTTGGCCTCGGCTACGGCAAGGCCAAGGAGGTGCCCCTCGCCATCCAGAAGGGCACCGAGGAGGCTCGCAAGAACCTCTTCCAGGTCGCCCTGGCCGGCACCACGATCACCCACCAGGTGATCGGTCGCATGGGTGCCGGGCGCGTCCTGCTGAAGCCGGCAGCTCCCGGTACCGGCGTCATCGCCGGTGGTGCCGCCCGCGCCATCCTCGAAGAGGCCGGCGTGCACGACGTGCTCTGCAAGTCGCTCGGCTCCGCCAACCACATCAACGTCGCTCGGGCCACCATCGAGGGCCTCATGGCGCTCAAGCGGCCCGACGAGGTCGCCCGGCTCCGTGGCCTCGACCCCGAGGACTTCGTGCCGAAGGGCATGCTCGCCGCGTACCGCGAGAGCGAGCGTGGCCCGCAGGCCGCACCCGAAGAGGTCGCATGATGGCCACCGAGGCGACGATCACCGTCACCCAGATCCGGTCCGCCATCGGCACCAAGCCGAAGCAGCGCGGAACGCTTCGTGCGCTCGGCCTCGGCCGGATCGGCAAGACCAACACCCTCCCCGATCGACCCGAGATCCGCGGGATGCTGGCCCGAGTGCCGCACCTGATCTCGGTTGAGGAGCAGCAGGCATGAGCGAACCCATCAAGCTCCACGACCTGGCACCGGTCCCCGGTTCCAACCGGCGCAAGAAGCGCGTCGGCCGAGGCATCGCGGGCAAGGGCGGCAAGACCGCCGGCCGCGGCACCAAGGGCCAGAAGGCTCGCAGCAAGGTCCCGGCTCGCTTCGAAGGCGGCCAGATGCCCCTCCACATGCGGATCCCGAAGCTGAAGGGCTTCAACAACCCGTTCCGCGTGGAGTACCAGGGCATCAACCTCGACGTGATCGAGGAGTCCGGTCTCGACGAGGTGTCGCCCGAGGTGCTGCACGGTCGTGGCCTCTCGCACAAGGGTGCGCTCGTCAAGGTGCTGGGCCGTGGCGAGATCACCCGCGCCGTCACCGTGAAGGCCCACGCCTTCTCGAAGTCGGCCGAGGCCGCCATCACCGCTGCTGGCGGTACTGTCGAGATCCTGCCCAAGCCGTGGGGCGATCGCCGTCCCCCCGTGCAGGGCAACCAGTTCGCCAACCGCTGATCAAGTCGTAGTCCGCTGCCAAGGGCAGCGCTGACCAGGAGCCCAGCCAGTGCTGTCAAGCCTCCGCAACATGTTCAGGATCCCCGACCTGCGCGGGAAGATCCTGTTCACCCTGCTGATCATCGGGGTCTACCGGCTCGGCTCGTTCATCCCCGCGCCCGGCATCGACCTCGACGCCGTGCAGGAGCTGAAGCGCCAAGCCGAAGAGGGCGCCGGTGTCCTCGGCTTCCTCCAGCTGTTCTCGGGCGGCGCGCTCACCCAGTTCGCGCTGTTCGCGCTGGGGATCATGCCGTACATCACCTCCTCGATCATCATGCAGATCCTCACGGTGGTGATCCCCAAGCTGGAGGAGTGGCAGAAGATGGGGGCGGTGGGCCAGCGCAAGATCACGCAGTGGACCCGCTACCTCGCCGTGGCCATCGCCCTGCTGCAGTCGACCGGCATGGCCTTCCTGTTCCACAACGGCGGCGGCGGCCTGATCGCCGGCGGCGGGAACAACACGGGCCTCGACGTCCTGCCCAACTTCACCCCCTTCCGGGTGATCATCGTCGTGCTCACGCTCACCGCCGGCACCGCGCTGCTGATGTGGCTCGGTGAGCTCATCAGCCAGCGAGGCATCGGCAACGGCATGTCGCTCTTGATCTTCGCCTCGGTCGTGAGCGTCTTCCCCGCCGCGGGAGCCCAGCTCAACGCCGAGAAGGGCACCGGCCTGCTGGTGGTGCTCATGGCCCTCGCCGTCGTGCTGCTCGTCGCCATCGTGTTCATCGAGCAGGGCCAGCGCCGCATCCCGGTGCAGTTCGCCAAGCGAGTCGTCGGCCGGCGCATGTACGGCGGCCAGAGCACCTACATCCCGCTCAAGGTGAACCAGTCGGGCGTGATCCCGATCATCTTCGCCAGCTCGGTGCTGTACCTGCCGCTGCTGCTCACCAACGTCCTGCCGAGCAGCGGCTGGGGCGAGTCGGTCCAGCGGTTCGTGAACGACAACCTCGTGCAGCCCGACTCGCTGGTCTACATCGTGACCTACGGCCTGCTGATCATCGGCTTCGCCTACTTCTACACGGCGATCGCCTTCGACCCGGTCCAGCAGGCGGAGAACATCCGCAAGCAGGGCGGGTTCATCCCCGGCATCCGGCCCGGGCCCCAGACGGAGCGCTACCTGGCCAAGATCCTGGCTCGCATCACGCTGCCGGGCGCCTTGTTCATCGCGGTGATCGCGCTGCTGCCCTCCCTACTGCTCGCGTTCGCCGACGTCCAGAACTTCCCGTTCGCCGGTGTGTCGATCCTCATCGCCGTGGGCGTGGCCCTGGAGACGATGAAGCAGATCGACAGCCAGCTCATGATGCGGAACTACGAGGGCTTCCTGAAGTGAGCAACGGGGACGACACGTGATCCCCGGGGCTCGTCTGGTGCTCCTCGGCCGCCAAGGCGCGGGCAAGGGCACCCAGTGCGTGCGCCTCTCGCGCCACTACGTGGTGCCCCACATCTCCACCGGCGACATGCTCCGCTCCGCCGTCAAGGAGGGCACGGAGTTCGGGCGCAAGGCCAAGGAGATAATGGACCGCGGTGAGCTCGTCTCCGACGAGATCATGGGCGGCGTGGTGGAGGAGCGGCTCGACCGCGACGACACCCGCAACCGTGGCTACATCCTCGATGGCTTCCCGCGCACCGTCGGGCAGGCCGAGCTGCTGGCCAAGATCACCGAGGCCGAGCCCCTCGACCTCGTCATCGACCTCGTGGTCCCCACCGACGTCGTGCTCGAGCGCCTCGCCGCCCGCCGGGTCTGCACCGACTGCGGTGCAAACTACTCCGTCGACGTGCCCCCCAAGTACGGCTGGGTGTGCGACAACTGCGGCGGCGAGGTCGTGCAGCGAGCCGACGACACCCCCGAAGCGATCCGCAAGCGCCTCGACCTCTACGAGCGTGAGACGGCGCCGCTGATCCAGTGGTACGAGGAGCGCGACCTGCTCGTAGCGGTCGACGGCCTGGGCCCCGCCGACGAGGTCACCGCGCGCCTGATCGCAGCCATCGACGCCCGCCGCTCCTAGCCTCGGTGCCGTGAAGAGATCTGACGACGACCTCCGCAAGATGCGGGTGGCGGGGCGGGTCGTGGCGGAGATGCACTCCTGCATCCGCGAGGCGATCCGGCCGGGCGTCACCACGGCGGCCCTCGACAAGATCGGGCGCGAGGTGATCGAGCGGCGCGGCGCACGCTCCAACTTCCTCGGCTACGGGCACCCGCCGTTCTCCGGCGTCATCTGCGCCTCTCCCAACGACGTGATCGTCCACGGCATCCCCGGACCCACGGTCCTGCGCGAGGGCGACATCATCTCCATCGACTGCGGAGCGATCGTCGACGGGTGGCACGGCGACGCCGCCTTCACGACCGGCGTCGGCACCATCGACCCGGAGGCGGCGCGCCTGATCGAGGCGACGGATGCGTCGCTGGCGGCTGGGATCCAGGCCATGCAGCCCGGCGGGCGCCTGTCCGACATCGGCGCCGCGGTGCAGCGCTCGGCTGAGTCGGCGGGCTTCAGCGTCGTGCGGGAGTACACGGGTCACGGCATCGGCCGGGCCATGCACGAGGCCCCCGACGTGCCGAACTGGGGTCGCCCCGGCAAGGGTAGGCGGCTCGGGCCGGGCCAGACCTACGCCGTCGAGCCCATGGTGTGCGCAGGCCGGGCCGACACGGCCCTCCTCGACGACGGCTGGACCGTGGTCACCGCCGACGGCGGCCTGGCCGCCCACGCCGAGCACACCATCGCCATCACCGAGAACGGCCCCGAGGTCCTCACCCTCCCCTGAGCTGCGAGGGTCGCGCACCTGGCGTCTCGGAGGGGCTACTCTGACCGCGCTGCAGGCGGCTGTGGCGACGCGTGGCGTCAAGTTGGACGTTCGCTGTCCCCGCGCCTAGCATGGCTCCTCGGCCCTGGGCTCCCTTCTGTGGTCGCACGCGCCTGTGCACCACGCCCGGAGCCCGCCAAACGAACACCCCCAGGAGCACGAAGCTGGCCAAGCCCAAGGAAGATGCGATCGTCCTGGAAGGGACGGTGCTCGAACCCCTCCCGAACGCGATGTTTCGGGTGGAGCTCGAGAACGGCCACAACGTGTTGGCCCACATCTCCGGGAAGATGCGGATGCACTACATCCGGATACTGCCCGGTGATCGCGTCCAGGTGGAGCTGACCCCCTACGACCTCACCCGAGGTCGGATCACCTACCGGTACAAGTGAACGAGAGATCTGCATGAAGGTCCGACCCAGCGTCAAGACGATGTGCGAGAAGTGCAAGGTGATCCGCCGGCACGGAAGCGTCCGCGTCATCTGCACGAACCCCCGGCACAAGCAGCGCCAGGGCTAGAGAGACAAGGCAGGCAACCCCACCCATGGCACGCATCGCCGGCGTCGACATCCCCCGCGAGAAGCGGTTGGAGATCTCGCTCACCTACATCTTCGGCATCGGCCGGACTACCTCCCAGAAGATCTGTGACGAGCTGGGGCTCGATCGCAACACCCGGGTCCGCGACCTCACCGACGAAGAGGTGAACCGGATCCGCGGCTACGTAGACCAGAACCTCGAGGTCGAGGGCGACCTCCGCCGAGAGGTCCAGCAGGACATCCGTCGCAAGATGGAGATCGGCTGCTGGCAGGGCCTGCGCCACCGCAAGGGCCTTCCGGTCCGTGGTCAGCGCACCCAGACCAACGCTCGTACCCGCAAGGGTCCCAAGCGGACCGTTGCCGGCAAGAAGAAGGTGCGCAAGTAATGGCGAAGCCCAAGCCCGGCGGTCGCCGGCCCCGCAAGCGCGAGCGCCGCAACGTCTCTCACGGCGTCGCTCACATCAAGAGCTCGTTCAACAACACGATCATCTCGATCACCGACCTCGAGGGCAACGTCCTCTCGTGGGCCTCGGCCGGCAACGTCGGCTTCAAGGGCTCCCGCAAGTCCACCCCCTTCGCCGCTCAGATGGCAGCCGAGAAGGCCGCCCGGGGCGCGATGGAGCACGGTGTGCGCAAGGTCGACGTGCAGGTGAAGGGCCCCGGCTCCGGCCGCGAGACGGCCATCCGCTCGTTGCAGAGCACCGGCATCGAGGTCACCGGAATCAAGGACGTCACCCCCGTACCCCACAACGGCTGCCGCCCCCCCAAGCGGCGCCGAGTCTGAGGCGTTAGGAACCCATGGCTCGCTACACCGGCCCCAAGGTCAAGATCTCTCGGCGCCTCGGCGTCAACATCTTCGAGAACGAGAAGGGCCGCAAGGCTCTCGACAAGCGGCCCTACCCGCCGGGCGAGCACGGCCGCTCGCGTCGGCGCCAGCCGTCTGAGTACTCGATGCAGCTCCAGGAGAAGCAGAAGGCCAAGCACATCTACGGCGTGCTCGAGCGGCAGTTCGAGAACCTCTACAAGGAGGCGACCCGTGAGAAGGGCGTCACCGGCGAGAGCCTGCTGCGGATGCTCGAGCAGCGTCTCGACAACATCGTCTTCCGTGCGGGCTGGGCCCGCACCCGTCCGCAGGCCCGTCAGTTCGTGAACCACGGGCTCATCGACGTGAACGGACGCCGCGTCGACATCCCCAGCTACCGGGTCAAGAAGGGCGACGTCGTCTCCCTGCGCCCGAAGTCCCAGGAGATGATCGTCATCCAGCACAACCTCGACACGCTCGACGTCCGCTTGCCGGCCTGGTTCGACGCTGGCGAGGGTGGCCGTCAGATCACCGTGCGCGAGCTTCCGCTGCGCGAGCAGATCGACGTGCCCGTGCGCGAGCAGCTCATCGTCGAGCTGTACTCCAAGTAATCCCCGCTCCGTCCCCACCCGCGTCCCCCCGCCGCCACCGAGTCCCGAGGTAGCACAACATGCTCGTCATCCAGCGCCCCACCGTCGAGGCGATCGGCGAGGCCGAGGACAACCGTCAGAGCTTCGCGATCAGCCCGCTGGAGCCCGGCTTCGGCCACACGCTGGGCAATTCGCTGCGGCGCACCCTGCTCTCGTCGATCCCCGGCGCCGCCATCACCCAGCTGCGCTTCGACGACGCCCTCCACGAGTTCGACACCATCGCCGGTGTCACCGAGGACGTCACCGACATCATCTTGAACCTGAAGGACCTCGTCCTCATCTGCCACAGCGACGAGCCCGTCACCCTGCGCCTCGACGCCAAGGGCCCGGCCGACGTCACCGCCGCCGACATCGAGACGACCTCCGACGTGGAGATCCTCAACCCCGGCCTCCCCATCGCCACGCTCAACAAGTCCGGCCGCCTGGCCGTCGACGTCACCGTGTCGAAGGGCCGCGGCTACGTCTCGGCCGACCGCAACAAGGGCAGCTCGACCATCGGCGTCATCCCCGTCGACTCGATCTTCTCGCCGGTGCGCCGCGTGGCCTTCCACATCGAGCCCACCCGGGTCGAGCAGTCCACCGAGTACGACCGGCTCGTCCTCGACATCCAGACCGACGGCTCGATCTCGCCCCGTGAGGCGCTGGCCTCCGCCGGCGACACTCTGCGCTCCCTCGTCGCCCTCGTGGCCGAGATGAGCGACGAGCCCCAGGGCCTCGAGCTCGGCGAGGTCGCCACCGTCGCCGCCGGCTCCCCCGACCTCGATCTCCCGATCGAGGACCTCGACCTCTCGGAGCGCCCTCGCAACTGCCTCAAGCGGGCGCAGGTCAACTCCATCGGCGAGCTCCTGCTGAAGACCGATGACGACCTCCTCGCCATCACCAACTTCGGCCAGAAGTCGCTCGACGAGGTCATCGACAAGCTCAACGAGCGCGGCCTCGCGCTGCGCACGAAGGACTGAGAGCCATGCCTGCAACCCCCAAGAAGGGCCGTCGCTTCGGCGGCAGCTCCCAGCACCAGCGCCTCATGATGGCGAACCTCGTCGCGTCGCTCGTCGCCGCGGAGGGCATCGTCACCACCGAGGCAAAGGCCAAGGCTCTGCGTCCCATCGCCGAGAAGGTCATCACCAAGGCCAAGAAGGGCGGGCTGCACAACCACCGCCAGGTCGTCTCGTACCTCGGTGACAAGGAGATGGCCCACAAGCTGTTCTCCGACATCGGCCCGCGCTACGCCGACCGCAACGGTGGCTACACGCGCATCCTGAAGCTCGGTCCCCGACAGGGCGACAACGCCCCGATGGCACGCATCGATCTGGTGTGATGTTTCGACCCGGAACCTTCGGTTCCGGGTCGAGCTTTGTGGGGGCGGCCCTGGCTGGCCGCCGCTGAGGGCTTGTGGCTGCGGGCGGCGGAGCCACCCTTCGCCGTTGTGGGGGGCTCCGGCGGGAGCCTCTGCCCCCACGTCCCCCGCCGGCGGCGCCCCGACTGGCCCCCTTGCTGCCTTCACCTGCGCCGCTGGGCCCTTGCGCTCGCTGGCGTGGTAAGGACGGGTTGTGACGTTGTTCGATGAGGCTTCGCCGGCTGAGCTCGCTGGGCGTCCGGCGGACCCGGTGCGGGTTCGGATGGTCGTGGCCTACGACGGGCGGCCGTTCCACGGGTTCGCTGCTCAGCCCGGGCAGCGGACCGTTGCCGGGGTCCTGACCGAGGCGATCGAGCGGATCGCTCGCCACCCGGTGGAGCTGACCTGTGCAGGGCGCACGGACAGGGGGGTCCACGCGTGGGGCCAGGTCGTGAGCCTCGACCTCGCTGCCGACAGCGACCTCGACTCGCTTCAACGCTCGTTGAACAAGCTGTGCGGTCCGGAGATCGTCGTGCGCGAGGTCACCGCCGCGGCGCCCGACTTCGATGCCCGGTTCTCCGCCAAGGCTCGCACCTATCGCTACACGGTGCTGAACCGCGAGGTCCCCGACCCCTTCAGCGCGCACCTCTCGTGGCACGTGCCGCAGCCGCTGTCGCTCGACCTCCTCGAGCTGGCCAGCGACCCCTTCCTCGGGGAGCACGACTTCTCAGCGTTCTGCCGCCGGCCCAAGGTGGACGCCGACCAGGAGCCACCCTCGCTCGTCCGCCGGATCCTCAGCGCCGGCTGGGACGACCTCGGCGAGGGGGTCTTGCGCTTCGAGATCAAGGGCACCGCGTTCTGCCACCAGATGGTCCGCAGCGTTGTCGGCACCATCGTCGCCGCCGGCCACGGCAAGGTGAGGGCTGGCGACATCCGCGGGATCCTCGCCAGCGGCGACCGGTCGAAGGCCGCTCCGATCGCGCCGCCCCAGGGGCTCTGCCTCTGGCAGGTCGACTACTGAGGGGCACCTGAGGGCGCGGGCTAGTCGCGTTGGTCCCCTTCGTCTACATTGACCCGCGGGTCAAGTCTGGGGGGACGAGGATGACGGCGACGGAACCGGGGGAGCGGGCTGCTGGCTCCGAGGGGCTCATCGGAGCGGGATCGCCGGATGCGCCTGCTGCGCCGCCTTCCGTGCCAGCAGCCGCGGAGCAGATGGCGCCTGAGCGCGGCAAGCGCCGGCTCGACGGCCATCCCACCAGCCCGCTCGTGCTCCTGTCGCTGGTCACCCTCGTCGACCAGATCGACACCAGCATCCTGCGCGGCGTGCTTCCGCTGATCCAGGACGACTGGGGACTGGCCGACTGGCAGCTCGGGTCGCTCGGCTTCGCCTTCGTGTTCGTGAACGCCCTGGCCGCCGTACCCGCCGGATGGCTGGCAGATCGGGTTCGCCGGACGCACCTCATCGGCTGGACCCTGCTCTCCTGGAGCGTGCTGTCCGTTCTCTCCGCCGCCTCGCGCAACATCTTCCAGCTCTTCGCCGCCCGGGCCTCGCTGGGCTTCGGCCAGGCGATCGACGACCCGGCATCGACCTCGCTGCTCGCCGACACCTATCCAGCCGACGTGCGCGGCCGCGTCTTCTCCGTGCAGCAGGTGAGCACCTTCGTGGGCGCGGGGCTCGGAGTGGGGCTCGGCGGCCTGGTCGGCGGCGCCTTCGGGTGGCAGTGGGCGTTCGCGATCGTCGGCGTCCCGGGCTCGCTGATCGCCCTCGCCGTGTTCCGGATGAAGGAGCCGGGCCGCGGCCAGGCCGACGGCCTCACGCTCCCCGAGGCGGAGCGGGTCCCGCTGCGCCAGCTGGCGGCCACGGCCAACGCCAGCCTGCGGGCCGACCTGCGGATGATCTTCGGCATCCGGACCATGCGCTACGTGCTGGTCGGCGTCTCGGCGATGCTCTTCACCGTCGCCGGCGTCGGCTACTGGCTGGCCGTGTACCACGAGCGCTACTCGGGCTTCAGCGAGGCGGAGGCGGCCGGGGTGGCCGGCGCGGTGCTCGGGATCGCCGGCATCATCGGCACGTTCTGGGGAGGCCGGGTGGCCGACCGGGTCTACGGCGTCAGCCCTGCGGCCCGCATCACGCAGGTGTCCAACGCCATCCTCGTCAGCCTGCTGCTCTTCATCGCCAGCTTCGCCATGCCGATCGTCCCCGTGCGCATCGCCATGCAGTTCGTGGCCGTCCTCTCCGCGGCCAGCGCGGTGCCGGGCCTGCGGGCGTCGATGATGGACGTCACGCCGGTGCACGCCCGCGGCGTGAGCGTCTCGGCCTTCGCGCTGTGCTCGACGGTGTTCGGCACGGCCCTGGCGCCGCTCGTGGTCGGCATCCTCTCCGACGTCACCGGCTCGCTGATCGCCGCGTTCTGCGTCGTCACGCCGCCGGTGATCATCGGAACGGTGATCCTGCGCCGGGCCAAGCACACGATCGTGGAGGA
>DATCYI010000124.1:0-1631 GCA_036570385.1 Acidimicrobiales bacterium
GGCCTGGCACTGCGGCGCCTCGCCGGTGCTGCACAGCGAGCCGCCGACGTGCCCGCGCACCGCGCCGCTCGCGGTGCGGGTCGCCTTCCCCGACTGCTGGGACGGCGAGCGCCTCGACAGCGACGACCACCAGTCCCACATGGCCTACAGCGAAGGCGGCACCTGCGCCGACGACCACCCCGTGCCGGTGCCGCAGCTCATCTTCGAGGTGCACTACCCGGTGACCGGCGACCCCGCCGGGCTCGAGCTCGCGGCGGGCGGGGTGCGCAGCGTGCACGCCGACTTCGTGCAGGCCTGGGACCAGGACGCGCTCGACCGAGAGGTGCGCACCTGCCTCAACGGCGAGAAGGTGTGCGGAGTGGTCTCCAACCGGGCGACCGGCTGAGCCAAAGGTCACCTAGGGTGCGGCGCATGGGAGCGCCATCGGCACGGCTGGGGAGCCGCGCGTGACCCCCAGGCGCTCCGGAGCGGGATCGCTGTCGTTCGGCTCGCGGCTGCTGGGATCGCCGGAGGAGAGCATCGGTCGGCGCCGGGTGCGGGTGCAGGTGCTGCTCACCGGCTCGATCCTGATCGCCAACATCCTCGGGGCGTGCGGCGTCGGCGCGCTCGTCGTGCTCCTGGTTCCCGACCGGGCGGTCACCGACGCCCGCTCGATCGTGTCTGCGGCCGTCTACCTCGTGGTCGCGGTCATCGTCGGCCTGGTGTGGGGCACCCGCACCGGGATCGCGCGCCTGCGCTGGGTTTTCGAGGACCGTCCGCCCGACGAGGACGAGCAGCGCCGAACGCTGCGGGTGCCGCTGCGCCTGGTGCGGGTGCAGGCGGTGATCTGGGTCGGCGCCGCCGCGTTCTTCGCCGTCGTCAACCGTGACCTGTCGGCGCTGGGCGGCTTGAAGATCGGTCTCACGGTGCTGCTCACCGGCATCGTCACCTGCGCGGTCGCCTACCTGCTCAGCGAGTTCGTGATGCGCCCCGTCTCCGCGCAGGCGCTCGCCTCGCACCCGCCCCACCGCCTGCTCGTGCCCGGCGTGACCGCGCGCTACCTGCTCGCCTGGGCGGCGGGCACGGGCATACCGGTGCTGGGCCTGCTGATCGGCGCGGTCTTCGCGCTCACCGACGACTCGATCACCGCGGAGCGGCTCGCCGCCACAGTGCTCGCCCTCGGGGGCGTCACCCTGGTGGTGGGCTTCATCCTCTCGATCCTCGCCATCCGCGCCACCGTCGACCCGATCGGCTCCGTGCGCGCCGCGCTGGGCCGAGTCGGCGAGGGCGACCTCGACACCCAGGTGACCGTGTACGACGGCACCGAGGTCGGCCTGCTCCAAGCCGGCTTCAACGAGATGGTGACCGGACTGCAGGAGCGCGAGCGGATCCGCGACCTCTTCGAGCGCCACGTCGGCGAGGACGTCGCCCGCGACGCCATCGGGCGCGAGGCTGAGATCGGCGGCGAGGTGCGCCACGTCGCCGTGCTCTTCGTCGACGTCGTCGGATCCACGCAGCTGGCCAGCCGGCTTCCGCCCACCGAGGTGGTGGCCCTGCTCAACCGCTTCTTCAGCGTGGCCGTCGACGTGGTGGGCCACCACCAGGGCCTGGTGAACAAGCTCATCGGCGACGCGGTGCTCGCCGTGTGGGGC
>DATCYI010000125.1:0-1986 GCA_036570385.1 Acidimicrobiales bacterium
CCGCCGCCGTAGGTGTTCTGCTTGTACCAGCGCAGCGGCGAGTTGCCGGCCTGCGCCCAGCCCCAGGGGTAGTTGCTGTGCGAGTGCGGGCCGCCGATGTCGTCGAGCCGGGTGTCGACCAGCTCGTCGATGTCCTCCCACGCCGCGTTGAAGAAGCTGAACTCGTCCATCACCCCGAGCGGACCGCCCTCGCGCGACGCACCGTTGTCGGACAGGACCATGAGCACGGTGTCGTCGAGCAGGCCGCGCCCCTCGAGAAAGTCGACGAGGCGTCCGAGCTGCTCGTCGGTGTGCTCGAGCATCGCCGCAAAGGCCTCCTGGAGCCTGGCCGAGAACGCCTTCTGGTTCGGGGTGAGGTCGGTCCATGCCGGCACGCCGGGGTTGGGCGGCGCAAGGGGCGTGCCCGGCGGGATCACGCCGAGGTCGAGCTGGCGGGCGTGCCAGCGCTCACGGGCGGCGTCGTACCCGTCGTCGAACCGACCCCGCCAGCGCATGCGGTTCTCGAGCGGCGCCTGGTGCGGGGCGTGGGTGGCTCCGAACCCGAGGTAGAGGAAGAAGGGTCGGTCGGGGCGCAGGGCCTGGAGGTCGCTGATCCAGCCGCTGGCCTGGTCAACGATGTCCTCCGACACGTGGTAGCCGTCCTCCGGGCGGCCGGGCGGATCGATGTGGCCGTTGTCGCTGGTCAGCTCGGGGCTGAACTGGTCGGCCTCGCCCTGCAGGAACCCGTAGAACCGGTCGAAGCCCTTCTGCACCGGCCAGTTCGTGTGCGGGCCGGCGGCCGAGCACTCGTCCATCGGCGCCAGGTGCCACTTGCCGGCCGCGTACGTCGCGTAGCCGTGAGCCCGCAGCGCTTCGGCGACGGTCGCTGCCCGCGGGCTGATGCCGCCGCGCATGTTGGGGAAGCCGGTGCTCCAGTTCGACACCGCCCGCATGCCGACGGCGTGGGGGTTGCGGCCGGTCAGCAGCGCCGCCCGCGACGGCGAGCAGAGCGCCGTCGTGTGGAAGCTGGTGTAGCGCAGGCCGTTGGCGGCGAGTCGGTCGATGGTCGGGGTGGCCAGCTCGGAGCCGTAGCAGCCGAGGTGGGCGAAGCCCGTGTCGTCGAGCACGACGAGCACCACGTTCGGCCCCCCGATGCCGGCGGGCGGCTGCGGCCACCACGGCGTCGAGTCGAGGTGGGTGCGACCGATTCGGCCGCCGAAGTCGGGTTCGTTGGGCGACGTCACCCGCGCAACGTAAGTAGTGACAGCCACCATGTCAATAGTTGTGCGGCTTGGTCCGGCTCGCGTGCCGGCTGGGGCTCCACGCCTGGCTTGCTGGCGGCCGCCGGTTCGCGAAGGCCAAGGGCGAGGCGAGGCGGGCGGGGTGCCGCGGTGGGCTCCGCGCCTGCTCTCGGTCGTGATCGTGCGCTAACGACACGATGTGTGTGGGTTCTGCACGATTGGCGGGTAGCGCACGAGTACGGCCGCTCATGCCGCCTGAGCGGGCGGCGCGAGCTGCTGCTGTGCTCGTCAGGTCGGAGGGCGGGTGGCCCACAGCTCTACGTACGGGCCCGCGACCGTCTCCTCGACCTCTAGGCCGGCGTCGGCTACCGCCGCCTCGAGCTGGTGCGGCTCCCAGGCGGTGTACCAGCGGGTGCCGTCGGGCTCCTCGAGCCAACCGGTCTCGCCCTCGGACATCACGCAGGTGAACAGGCGGCCGCCGGGGCGCAGCAGCGCGGCAAGCTGCTGCAGCACATCGCGGGCCTCGGCGTCGGAGAGGTGGACGAGCGAGGCTGCAGCCCAGATCCCGTCGAAGGTGCCGGGCGGGTAGAGCGAGCCGATGCGGCGCAGGTCGGCCCGGGTGACCGGGGCGTGCGCCTGAGCCATGGCTACGAACGTGGCGTTGAGGTCCACCCCCCGCGGCACGTGACCGTGCGCGGCGAAGCGGGCGAGGTCGCGTCCGGGGCCGCATCCGGCGTCGAGGATGAGCGACGGCACCGGCAACGAC
>DATCYI010000126.1:0-5236 GCA_036570385.1 Acidimicrobiales bacterium
CGAGGAGTCGGCCGCGCAGGCCGCGCCCATTGCCGCCGCGTCACCGAGCGGCGCCGCACCCACCCGTGACGAGCTGAGCGGCGCGTGGGACGCCGTGCTCCAGGCGCTCAAGCCCGGCACGCGTGCGGTGTTCGGCACCGGACGCTTCGCTGATTCGACCGCCGACGCGGCCGTCTTCGCCCTCCAGAACGCTCCCACCCGCGATCACTGCGACAAGAAGCGCCCCGAGGTGGAGGCGGCGCTCACCGCGCACTTCGGTCGCCCGGTCTCGCTCCGGCTCGTCACCGAGTCCGACGTGGGCGGCGGCGAAGAGGCGTCGGGCCCGGCCCCGAGCTCAGGTGCGGCCGCGCCTGCCGGGCCGCAGCACGAGGACGAGGACAGCATCGACGTGTCCGAGCTCGAAGATGCGCCCGACGTCAGCACCGGTGTCGAGCGGCTGGCCCAGGCCTTCCCCGGCGCCGAGCTGGTCGACGAGCCCTAGATCGGCTCGGTCCGTACACCAGGATCGTTCAGCGGTCTCGTAGGCTGGTGCAGTGAGCGACGCCACCGACGGCCCTGCCGACAAGCCTGAGATCGTCTCCGGCGAGCACGCGGGGGCGTCGGTGCCGGGCCTACCTGACATCGATGGCCTCGGCGGCGACCTGGGCGACCTCGGAGGCCTGCTGGCCCAGGCGCAGGACATGCTGGCCGCCCAGGCCGATGCCGCTGAGCGCGAGGTGGAGGGCGTGGCCGGTGGCGGAGTGGTTCGTATCCGCGCCACCGGCACCGGACAGGTCCTCGCGGTGACGATCGCTCCCGAGGTCGTCGATCCCGACGACGTCGGGATGCTGGAAGACCTCGTGCTCGCCGCCCTCCACGACGTCAACGCCCGCCTGATGGAGGTCCAGCGCGAGGCGATGGGCGCCCTGGGCGACCTCTTCGGCGGGGCCTGACGTGTACGCCGCCCCGGTCCAAGAGCTGATCGACGAGCTCGGGCGCCTCCCCGGCGTCGGTCCCAAGTCCGCTCAGCGCATCGCCTTCCACCTGCTGAAGCTCCCCAAGCTCGACGCCCTGCGGCTCTCCAAGGCGATCAGCGAGGCCAAGGACCGCGTGAGCTTCTGCACCACCTGCTTCAACATCGCCGAGGGCGAGGCGTGCGAGCTGTGCCGCGACGAGCGGCGCGATGCCACGATCCTGTGCGTGGTGGAGGAGCCCCGCGACATCGTCGCCGTGGAGAAGACCCAGGAGTTCCGGGGCCGCTACCACGTGCTGCAGGGGGCCATCAGCCCCATCGAGGGGATCGGGCCCGAGCAGCTGCGGATCCGCGAGCTGCTCGTCCGCATCGGCAACGAGGGCGTGGAGGAGATCATCCTCTGCACGAACCCGAACCTCGAGGGCGAGGCCACGGCGATGTACCTGAGCCGGCTGCTCAAGGACCTTGACGTGCGGGTCACCCGCATCGCCAGCGGCCTGCCCGTGGGCGGCGACCTCGAGTACGCGGACGAGCTCACCCTCGGCAGGGCCCTGGAGGGCCGTCGAGAGATCGACGCCTGAACCGCGGTCGGCTGGCGGCGCCTCCGGCGGAGCCGTGCTCCGGGCCTAAAAATGCCCGAGGCACCAGCCCTACGCCGTCGGGGCGGGCGGACAGACCGACGGCGGAGCTGGTGCCCCGAGAACTTGGTTGGCGCCAACGACCGGGGTCCTGTCGCCTACCTCGATGTTGCAGTTACGTTACAACGGTTTCAGTTGTGTGACAAGCCCCAAATGTTCCGGCTGGGTTCGGATCGCTCTGGCCAGCCGATCGGGGGGATGCGGGGCGCGTCACCGCGGCCTTCTACCCTCGGGCCGCGGGCCCAAACCTGAACCGCAAAGAAAATTCTCAGCGATGGTTCTGGGGATGGCAGATGGCCACATTGGCCGATAGCCATCCCCAGTTCCGATTGGGGTGACCCCCCAAGGGCAGGGTCAGAGGGTGTCTGCGGTGTCGGCGGGGGCCGGCTCGGTGGGCTTGCTGCCCAGGAGCAGGATCGCGGGGCCGAGCAGTGCGGCGATGAGCGACGCGGCGAGCACACCGATCTTTGCCTCGTCTTGGAGCACCAGGTCGTCGTAGGCCAGGCCGGCCACGAAGATGGCGACGGTGAAGCCGATGCCGGCGACGCTCGCCATCCCCACGACATGGCGCCAGCCGACCCCGACCGGCAGGCGGCCGATCCCGAGGCGGACGGCGAGCCAGGTGATGCCGCTGATCCCCACGAGCTTGCCGACGACGAGGCCGAGCACGACGCCCAGGGTGACGCGCGACGACACGGCATCGCCGATGGAGTCGGCGCTCAGCGGGATGCCGGCGTTGGCGAGGGCGAAGATCGGGATCACCAGGTAGCTGGTCCACGGGTGCAGCGCGTTCTCCAGCCGCTCGGCGACCGACACCGAGGCCCGCAGCTCCAGCTCGAGCTCGTGCACCTCTTCAGCCGTCACGTCGTGGTCGGACGAGAGCCGGTCGGCGATGGCATCGGCCTGCACCTGGGGCATGAGCGGCCGGGCCGGCGTGAGCAGGCCAAGCGCCACCCCGGCGATCGTGGCGTGGATGCCCGACTTGAGGGTGCAGTACCAGACGACGACGCCGACGACCACGTAGAGCGGGGCGTACCAGACCTTCGCTCGCCGCATCACGGTGACGACGACGAGCCCGAGCGCGGCGGCGCCGAGCCAGTCGAACGCGAGGTCCTCTGTGTAGAAGATGGCGATCACGATGATCGCGCCGATGTCGTCGGCGATGGCCAGGCCGAGGAGGAAGACCTTGAGCGGCGAGGGGACGCGGTCGCCGAGCAGCGTGAGCACGCCGACGGCGAAGGCGATGTCGGTGGCCATGGGGACGCCCCAGCCGTGCATGCCGTCGCCGCCCAGGTTCATCACCGCGAAGATCGCGGCCGGCACCACCATGCCGCCCAGGGCAGCGATGATCGGCAGGGTCGCGTCACGGATGTCGCTCAGCTGGCCGGACACCAGCTCCCGCTTGATCTCCAGGCCCACCACGAAGAAGAAGAGCGCCATGAGCGCGTCGTTCACCCAGTGGGACAGGTGCATGCTGAGGTGGAACGACCCGGCCTCGATGGACATCTCGGTGCCCCAGAGCGTGGTGTAGCTCTCCGACCACGGCGAGTTGGCCCAGATCAGAGCGGCGATCGTCGCCACCACCATGAGGATGCCGCCGGAGGTCTCGACGGCCAGGAACCGGGCCACGGGCCGGCCGACCATGCGAGCGAGCGGCCGCTGGCTGCCGAGCCAGGTGGGTCCAGAAGCCTTGTGTCCGGTGGACATGGGGGCGCTCTCCAGTGTCGTTCCGCTCAGGCCGGTGAGGCGTCCCCGGCGCTTGGCGACGTTAGTGCGGGGAGGGTGCCGAGCCGAAGGTCACAGAGCGTTCAGACGGGAGGTCTCAGGTGCGCACGGCCAGTCGCACGGCGGTGCCGTCGCCCGTGCTGTTGAAGACGACGTCGTCGACTAGCGAGCGCATCAGCGGGATCCCCAGGCCGCGCTCGTGGTGCAGGCGCCCGGGCTCGGTCGCGCCGGGGATCTCGGTGACTGCGGCGAGGTCGAAGCCCCCGGCTCGGTCGGTGACGGTGACGGCGAGCTCGCTGTCGCCCAGCTCGATCCGCACGAGGATCTGACCGTCGCCGTCGGCGGCGCGCACCGCGTCGACGGCGTTGGCACAGGCCTCCGAGACCGCGAGCCGCAGGTCGTCGATGCGCCGGTCGGTGAGGCGCCCGTGGACGGCGGCGGCAGCCGTCACGACGAGCCGGACGAGCGCGAGGTGGTCGCTTCGAGGCGGGATCTCGAGGTCGACCAGGTCGGTCATCGCTCAGCTCGGCGCGTCGGCGGCGATGGCCTCGCCGGCGGAGGCGTGCAAGGGGATCGTGCGATCGAGCCCGGTCAGCTCGAAGAGGCGCTGCACGGCGCTCCGGGTGCACACCAGGCGCAGGTCGCCGCCCTGGGAGCGGGTGCGCTTCAGGGCACCGATGACCACGCCGAGGCCGGTCGAGTCGAGGAAGTCGACGCCCTCCAGGTCGATGACGACGTTCGGCTGCCCGCCGGCCACCACCGAGACGACGTGGGTGCGCAGGCGTGGGGCGCTCGCCACGTCGACGTCGCCGGTGACCTTCACGACGGCCCACCCGTCGAGCTCCTCGGTGCGAAGAATCAGGTCCACGCCGGGGAACCTACTGCCAGGAGGGCCGCCTGGAGCGACGGCGCACGGCCCGTGCACGGTGGCGGAGCACAGGCGTGGAACTACAGCCCTGTGATCTGTCACTCGGGAGGCGTACGCTCGACGGGCGCCATGGCCCTCCTTCCCTCTCCCTTGTCGCCGGCCGCCGAGGCTGCGGCCATCGCCGACGTGCTCTACGAGCTCGCCGACGCGCGCGACCGGGTCGAGCAGGAGGGGCTCGATGTCGGCACCGTCCCATCGCGCCTCGTCCATGTAGCGCACCTGCCGGCCAGGGATGCCCGCTACGGCGAGCTGGCCCGACCGCTGCACCCGCGCGTTGCCGAACGGGTGCCCGAGCGGCTCTGGAGCCACCAGACCAGCGCGATCGACCTCGCCCGGACCGGCCGCTCGGTGGTGGTGGCCTCGGGCACCGCGTCCGGCAAGTCGCTCTGCTACCAGGTGCCGATCGCCGAGGCTTCGGTCGCCCCGATCCGGCCCGGCACCGCGCTGGTGCTCTTCCCCACCAAGGCGCTGGCCCACGACCAGCTCCGGGCGCTCACGGCGCTCGAGCTCCCGGGCGTGGTCGCAGGTGCCTACGACGGAGACGCCAGCGCCGAGGAGCGCACCTGGATCCGCAAGAGCGCGTCGGTCGTGCTCACCAACCCCGAGATGCTCCACGCCGGCCTGCTCCCGCACCACGAGCGCTGGGCGACCTTCCTCGGGCGGCTGAGCTACGTCGTCGTCGACGAGCTGCACTCCTTCCGCGGCGTGTTCGGCAGCCACGTGGCCCAGGTGCTTCGGCGCCTCCGCCGGCTCGCCAACCACCATGGGGCCGACCCCACCTTCATCTGCACCTCGGCCACGATCGGTGAGCCGCAGCGCCTGGCCGAGGCCATCACCGGAGCGGAGACGACGCCGGTCACCGACGACGGCTCACCGCGCGGGCCGCGCACGATCGCGCTGTGGCAGCCACCGCTGGTCGACGCCAAGGCCGGCACCCGCGCATCAGCGCACCGCGAGTCGGCAGCGGTGCTGGCGGGTCTGGTCGACGCCGGG
>DATCYI010000127.1:0-5494 GCA_036570385.1 Acidimicrobiales bacterium
GACGCCACCGCGGCGGTCGAGCGCGCGGTCGAGGCGGTGGTCGGCGGGGACCGCGCCCAGCACGTCACCACCATCCAGATCGAGCAGGACGGGCGCCGCCGCCACCTGGCGGTGACGATCGCCCCGGTCCACGACGCGACCGATGCCGTGGTGGCGCTGTCCGTCGTCGTGCGGGACATCACCACGCTGATGACCGCCGTCGACCGCGAGCGCCGGGCGGCCGCGAGCATCGAGGCCCAGCAGAGGGTCCTGCAGCGGATCGCCAGCGACGACGACCTGGCCCACACGCTCGACGACCTGTGCCGCGACGTCGAGCAGCGGCTCCCGGGCGCGCACTGCACGGTGCTCACCGTCGACCCCCAGGAGGAAGTGCTCCGCCACGCCTCGGCTCCGAGCCTGCCTCCCTCCTACGCGGCGGCCATCGACCGGCTCCCCATCGAGGAGGGCATGGGCGTGTGCGGCACCGCTGCGCACCGCCAGTCCGTCGTGGTGATCCGAGACGTGCTCCGGGATCCCCTCACCGCTTCGTTCGTCGAGCTCGCCCGCGCTCACGACCTCCGCTCGGCGTGGTCGCACCCGCTCGTGGCCCGCACCGGTGAAGTCCTCGGCACCTTCGCCGTCTACCGATCCGAGCCCTACGAGCCCGACGACGAGGAGCGCCGGTCGGTGACGGCGGCGGGGCGCTTGGCGGCGCTCGCCATCGAGCGACGAAGCGACCGCCAGGCGCTCAGCGTCGCGGCCCTCGTCGACCCGCTCACGGGTCTGCCGAACCGGGTCCAGTTCATGGACTGGTTGGAGCGGGCGCTCTGCTCGCGACCCGAGTCGGTGGCCGTGATGTTCCTCGACCTCGACCAGTTCAAGGGCGTGAACGACAGCATGGGCCACCCCGCCGGCGACCGGATGCTGGTCGAGGTCGCCCGGCGGCTCACGGCCGCGCTGCGCTCCGACGACGTGCTGTCCCGCTTCGGTGGCGACGAGTTCACCGTCCTCGTCCGCGACGCTGACCGCCGCGACCTCGCAGCGGTGGCGGAGGAGCTCCTCGCCACCTTCGCGGAGCCCTTCGTGGTCGATGGCCGGGAGTTCTTCATGTCCGGCTCGATCGGGATCGCCCACGGCGCCGAAGACGTCGACCCGTTCGACCTCATCCGCGACGCCGACGTGGCCATGTACGACGCCAAGGCCCGCGGCCCCGGACGCCACACCATGTTCGGCGCCGCGCTCCGCGAGCGGGCGCTCGCCCGGGTGGCGGTGGAGTCAGAGCTCCGGCGCGGTCTGGAGCGGGGCGAGCTCGTCGTCGAGTACCAGCCCGTCTTCGACCTGTGCACCAGGGAGTGCCTCGGCGCGGAGGCCCTCGCGCGCTGGCAGCACCCCGACCGGGGCCTGCTTCCGCCCAGCGAGTTCATCCCGGTGGCCGAGGAGTCGGGGCTCGTCGTCATGCTCGGCGCCCGGGTGCTCAACGAGGTCCTGGCCCAGATCCGGCGCTGGGCTGACCAGGGGCTCCACCTGCCGGTGTCGGTGAACGTCTCGCCCGTGCAGCTCGCCGACGCGCACTTCGTGAGCGAGGTGCGCCAGGCGCTCGTGCGCCACGGTGTCGATGCCGGTCTCCTCTACCTCGAGATCACCGAGTCAGCCCTGATGGAAGACCTCGACGCGGCCCGTGAGGCGCTGGGCGCCCTGGCCTCCATCGGCGTCGGCGTTCTCATCGACGACTTCGGCACGGGCTACTCGTCGATCGGACGCCTCAGCGACCTCCCGGTGACAGGGCTGAAGATCGACAGGCGGTTCACCATCGCGCTGGGCAGCAACCAGTCGATGACGAAGGTGACGATCGCCATAATCGACCTGGCACTGGCCCTCGACCTCGCGGTCGTGGCCGAGGGCATCGAGGACGAGAGCGCCCTTGAAGCGCTCGTCGGCCTCGACTGCGGGGTCGGGCAGGGGTTCCACCTGGCCCGACCGGGCCCGCCCGAGCTGGTGGCCGCGCTGGCCACCAGCTACCAGGAGCTCAACGGGAGCCGTACAGGCCCAGGGTCTCTGCCACGTCGCTGGTGAGGTGGTAGCTCTCCGACGCCGCCGGGAACGCCCCGGTGCGGACGTCGGCCGCGTAGGCCGCCAGCGCGGCGACCGACGCCGCCTTCACGTCGGCGTAGCGACGCACGAACTTCGGCGTGATCCGGTCCTCGATGCCGAGCACGTCGTGGTACACGAGCACCTGCCCGTCGCAGCCGGGGCCCGCGCCGATGCCGACGGTGGGGACGTCGAGCGAGTCGGTGACCATGCGGGCCACCTCGTCGGGCACGCCCTCCAGCACGATCGCGAAGCAACCGGCTGCCGCGAGCGCCTTGGCGTCGGCGACCAGGGCGAGCGCGGCCTCGTGCTCGCGCCCCTGAACCTTGAAGCCGCCCATCGCGTGCACCGACTGCGGCGTGAGGCCGAGGTGGCCCATCACCGGGATCTCGGCGTCGACCAGCGCCTCCACCATCGGGAGCCGCTTGCGGCCGCCCTCGAGCTTCACCGCCTGGGCGCCGGCGCGGATGAGCTGCGCGGCGTTGTTGAGCGTGTCGACCGGAGTGGTGTGGTAGCTCATCCACGGGAGGTCGGCGACGATCAGCGGCTTCGGTTCGTCGCGATCGGGCGCCGACGTCGCCAGTCCGCGGGCCACGGCGCCGGTGTGGTGGGCGAGGTCGGCGACCGACACCTGGAGGGTGTCGTCGTAGCCGAGCACCACCATGGCGACGGAGTCACCCACGAGGATCATGTCGACCCCCGCCTCATCGGCCATGCGCGCCCCGGGCGCGTCGTAGGCCGTGACCATCACGAGCGGCTCGCCACCGTCCCGCGCCTTGCGAGCTCGGATGGCGGGCGCGGTCAGCTGCTTCCGCATGGCTGCACCTCCTGATCCGTCCAGCGCCAAGGTGGCTGCCGGCGGCATCCGCAGCGTACGCCCAAGGTTCCTCGCCGGCCAACCTCGTGGCTCCGCCCAGGCCCTATCGTTCGTGGCCATGGACGACCTCGACCACTGCGACAGCTGCGGCGACCGTGCCCCCGACGTGGTGGCCGTGCACCGGGCCTACGTCACCCCGGCGGCGTGGGACACCGAGGAGAAGGTCGAGGTGCTCGACGAGGTCGAGCGCTGGTGCTTCCCGTGCCGCACCAGCTACCCGCACCAGGAGATCGTCGACCAGCCCTAGGAGGGCCGACCAGCCTCAGGGGTCGGCGCCGACCTGCGAGGGCTGCGCTGGCACCAGGGTGGTGGGGGGCGCCGCGGTGGTGGTGGTCTCCGGAGGCGCCTCGGTGGTGCTCGGCGACGCGACGGTGGTGGTAGTCGCGTCCGAGGTCGTGGTCGTGGTGTCGTCCACCGACGTGGTGGTGGTGCTCGGCTCCGTGGTCGTGGTGGTCGGCTGGAGCTCCGAGCCGATCTCGCGCCCGGGGAAGGACGTGGGCAGGTCGAACGTACCCGTGTCCATGCCCTCCGTGGCCTCCTTCATGAACTTGCGCCAGATCTCCGCAGGGAAGCTGCCGCCGGTGACCTCGCGGCCGTGCACGCTGCCCATGGCGGGCAGCTCGAGCTCTCCGTTGGGCCCCTCGACGAGCTTGGGGTAGCCCATCCACACCGCCGCCGTGAGCTTCGGCGTGTAGCCGACGAACCACGCGTCCTTGTTGTTCTGGGTGGTGCCGGTCTTGCCGGCCGCCTGCTTGCCGAAGTTCGCGGCGGAGCCCGTGCCCCCCATGACGACCTGTCGCAGGCAGTAGGTGACCAGGTCGGCCTCCTGCTCGGACAAGACGCGCGTGCCGCTCGGGCGGTGCTGGTCGATCACCGTGACGTCGCCGTCCTCGTCGACCTGCTCGATCTTGCTGATCAGGGTCGGATCGTTGCGGACGCCGCGGTTGGCGAAGGTGGAGAACACCGTCGCCATGTCGAGCGGCGAGACCTCGCCGGTGCCGAGCACGAGCGAGTTCACGACGGGCAGGTCGGCTGACACGCCGAGGCGCTGGGCGAGGTTGGCCGCGGCCTGGGGCCCGACCTCGAGCATGAGCTGGGCGTAGGCGGTGTTCGACGACACCCGCGTGGCGTCGACCAGGTCGAGCACGCCCTGCTCGGTGCCCCCGTAGTTGCCCACCTTCCAGTCAGCGCCTGCGTTGGCGCCGGGGAACGTCATCGAGCCCGGGGCTTCGAACTTCGAGTTGAGGGAGATCCCCTGGCGGATGGCCTCGGCGAGGATCACCGGCTTGAACGACGAGCCGGGCTGACGGCCCGAGCCGCCGGCCGCGGCTCCCATGGCCAGGTTCACCTGGTCGGCGTCGAAGTCGCGCCCGCCGACCATGGCCTTGACCTGGCCGTACTCGTCCACGGCGACCACGGCCGCGGCCGGGTCGCCGGGCTGGTCGAGGGTGCTGCTGACCGCGTTCCAGGCCGCGGCCTGCATGTCGAAGTCGAGGGTCGTGTAGATGCGCAGGCCACCGCCGTAGAGGGTGTCCTCGCCGTAGCGCGACGCGACCTCGCGGCGCACCGCCTCCACGAAGTACTTGGTGCCCATGTCGGCGCCCTTGACCTCGCCGAGACCCGTGCGGTCGCGGCGCGGGATCACGTACTCCCAGCCCATCGCCTCGACCGCGGCGGCCTCCTCGGCCGTGGCGTAGCCCTCCTCCTGCATGGCGGCGAGCACCGTGCTGCGCCGGCGGGAGGCCTCCTCCGGGTGCTTCTGGGCGTCTGCCGACTCGGGGGCGCGGATCAGCGCTGCCAGGTAGGACGCCTCGGCCAGGCCGATGTTGCGGACGTCGCGGCCGAAGTACGCGCGCGAAGCCGCCCCTACGCCGTAGGCGCCACGACCGAAGTAGATGGTGTTCAGGTAGCGCTCGAGGATCTCGTCCTTCTCGAGCTCGCGCTCGAGCTTCACCGCGAGGACGGCCTCCTTCACCTTGCGGGTGATGCTCCGCTCGGAGGTCAGGTACGCGTTCTTGACGTACTGCTGGGTGATCGTCGAACCGCCCTGGCGGACGCCGCGGCCCCTGATGTCGTTGTAGAGCGCCCGTGAGATGCCGACGGGATCGATGCCGTTGTGCTCGAAGAAGTCGCGGTCCTCGGTGGCCAGCACCGCCTCGACGACGACGTTGGGCACGACCTCGAGGGGGACGTTGATGCGGTCCTCCTCGGCGCTGAAGGTGGCGATCGCGTTGTCCGGGCCGCACGCCTCGGTGACGTCGGCCGCGCACACGAACGACGTCTGGAGCAGCGGCTCCTCGGGGGGCAGCTCGATGCTGAACACCAGCGACGCCGCCCCGCCGGTGGCGGCCACGCCGAGAAGACCGGTGAGGAAGAGGCCGCGGCGCCAGCGCCAGAGGAGGCTCTTGCGGGTGGTGCGCTTGGCCGGCTTCTTCGGCGGTGCAACCGCCCGGGCCGGCGCCGCCTTCTTGCCCGGCGCGGTCTTCGAGGCCTTGGTGCGGGGAGCGCCCTTCTGACCCGGCGCGGCCTTCGAGGCCTTGGCGCGCGCCG
>DATCYI010000128.1:0-2106 GCA_036570385.1 Acidimicrobiales bacterium
CGCGCGCTCCTGACCGTTGCGAGCTTGTCCACCGTTGCGGCCCTGCTGGCCGCGAGCGCCACCGGTGCTGCTGGTGGTCTCGCCCGAGCCGTCGCGCTGCTCGAAGCGACGGTTGCCACCCTCGCCGTTGCCGCGGGTGGCGAAGCCGCCCTTGCGGTGCGGCTTGCGGCCGGGCTTGGCGCCCGGACGGCTGTCGGTGCGGGGACCGTCGGGGCGCTCGACGCGGGCTCGCTCGCGTCGAGACACGCCGTCGAGGCCGTCGCCACGATCGACGGGCTTGGGTGGGAGAGCGGCGAGGAGCTGAGCGGCCGTCGCCTCGGTGGCCGCCTCGATGGGCTCGCGTCGACGCAGCTCGCGCTGCATCTTGCGGACGTCCTTCTCCTTCTCCTTGGGCACGAAGGTGATCACCGTGCCCGGCTCACCGGCCCGACCCGTGCGGCCGGAGCGGTGGACGTAGTCCTTGTCGGTGGCCGGCGGGTCGAACTGCAGCACACAGGCGACGCCGTCGACGTGGATGCCGCGAGCGGCGACGTCGGTGGCGACGAGCACGTGCACGTCGCCCCGGCCGAAGGCACCCAGCGCCCGCTCGCGCTGGCTCTGGCTGCGGTCACCGTGGATGGCCTCGGCGCGGACGCCGGCCTTGTTCAGCTGCTTCGACAGGCGCTCCGCGCCGTGGCGGGTGCGGCTGAACACGATGGCAGGCCAGGCCCGCTCGACGATGGAGGTGGCGACCTGGATCCGGTCGGCGTGCGGGACGCTCCAGAAGCGGTGCGTCACCTCGCCCTGCTTCTCGAGCGACACGGCCTCGTGGTGCGCCGGGTTGGTCTGGTAGTTCTTGATCAGCACGTCGACGTCGCCGTCGAGCGTGGCCGAGAACAGCAGCGTCTGGCGCTTGGCGTTGGTGCGGTCGAGCAGGCGGCGCACCTCGGGCAGGAAGCCCATGTCGGCCATGCGGTCGGCCTCGTCGATCACGACGATGTTCACGTCGTCGAGGCGCAGCGAGCCGCGGTCGAGCAGGTCCTTCAGGCGCCCGGGCGTGGCGACCACGACCTCCACGCCGCGCTGGAGGGCCTTCATCTGGGTGCCCATCCCGGCGCCGCCGTAGATGGCCAGGACGCGGGTCTTGCTGCCCCAGCAGAGAGCCTCGAGCTGGTCCTGCACCTGCGAGGCGAGCTCGCGGGTGGGGACGAGGATGAGGCCCTTCGGGCGCTTGGGGGCGGCCTGCTCGATGCGGGCGAGGAGCGGGAGGCCGAAGGCGATGGTCTTGCCGGAGCCGGTGGGGGCCTTGCCGCAGACGTCGCGGCCGGCGAGGGCATCGGGGAGGGTGGCGGCCTGCACGGGGAAGGGCGAGGCGATGCCCAGCTCATCGAGGCGGGCGCAGAGGGCGGCGGGCACGCCGAGGTCGGCGAAGGTGGGTGACACGGTGGGGGGTTTCTCCTGGATCGAGTGGAGCGGGGACGCGCGCACGCTCGATCAGCGGGACCAGCGCTCGGCTGGTTGGTGTCGAACGAGCGGGATTGATCCGCTCCTGGGGTGGCTGTCTCAAGCCACAGCTCGACACGGCCCGTCAGCGGCTGCTGACGTCGGGAGCCACCCTACCTGTCGGTGGCCGCGTTCCCACCATCGGTGGTGGTCGTGGCGCCGGCCCGCATGGCCTGCACTGTGCCTATGAGGTCGGCGTGGGCCGCGTCCTTGTCGTCGCGGTAGCGCTTCACCCGGGCGAAGCGCAGGGCGACGCCTCCCGGGTAGCGGCTGCTGGTCTGCACGCCGTCGAGGGCGATCTCCACCACCAGCTCCGGTCGGACGTGAACGACGATCCCGTCGCGCTCCACCTCGCGCTCGAGCAGCGCCGCCGTCTGCCAGGTGAGCAGCTCGTCGGTCAGCCCCTTGAACGTCTTGCCCACCATCACGAAGCCGCCGTCGGGGTCGCGGGCGCCGAGCCAGAGGTTCGACAGCCAGCCCTGGCGCCGACCGTGCCCCCACTCCGCCGCGAGGACGACGAGGTCGAGCGTGTGGACCGGCTTCACCTTGCGCCACGACCCGCCGCGGCGCCCGGCGTCGTAGGTCGAGTCGATGGCCTTCACGACCGCACCCTCGTGGCCCTGC
>DATCYI010000129.1:0-22948 GCA_036570385.1 Acidimicrobiales bacterium
CTCGCCGCTCAGCTGCAGACCACGGTCGGCAACACCGTCTCCCTAGCGGTTCGGGCGCTCCGTCAGGACCGCATCGGCGCCGAGCTCAGCGCCCCGCTGCGAGACGACGAGGTTGCATGGCTCGATGCCGACCTCGGGTGACGTCGTAGATCTCGACCTCGGCCCGCCGGAGGGCCGCGAAGCCGGCTTCCGACATCCGGCAGTGCTGGTGACTGCGCAGCGCATCCTCGAGGCTGGTCCGTCTGTCGTCCATGTGGTGCCGCTCACGAGCACCGTCCGGCAGTACGACTCCGAGGTGGTCATCGAACCCGACGACGCGAACGGCCTCGATGCGATCTCTGCGGCCCAGTGCCAGCAGATCCGAGCGGTCTCGCTACGACGAGTGATCGGGATCCGGGGGAACGTCGGGCCCGCCGCGCTGACGCAGCTCCGTGAGACCATCGCCGTCATCCTCGACATCGCGTAGGACGCCCGACGACCTGGCCCTCAGGCTCCTAGGAGCGCTTGCGGACCCGCATCTTGATGGGGGTGGAACCCAGGTCGAAGTCCTCGCGCAGGCGGCGCTCGAGGTACCGCAGGTAGGTGGCAGGCACCTCGCGGTTCGAGAAGAGCGTGAAGGTGGGCGGGTCGGTGGCGGCCTGCGTGGCGTAGAGCACCTTGACGCCGTGGGGCCCGGGCTGGGCCTGCTGGGCCGCCCTGATGACCTCGTTGACCCGCCGGGTGGGCACGCGACGGTGGTAGTCCTCGATGCTGAGCGACAGGGCCGGCAGCAGCTTGTGCACGCCCTTGCCGGACAGCGCGGAGATCTTCAGCACAGGCGCCTCGCCGATGAACCGCAGCTTCTCGCTGACCTGGTACATCACGTCGGCCCGCTCCTCGGCGTCGTCGACGAGCTCCCACTTGTTGAGCAGCACGACGATCGGGCTGCCGGCGGCGTCGATGCGCTCCGCCAGGCGCTGGTCCTGTGCCGTGATGCCGACGGTGGCGTCGATCACGAGGCACGCCACGTCTGACTTGTCGACCGCTTGCAGGGCCCGAACCAGCGAGTAGTACTCGGTGTTCTCGTCGATCTTGGCCTTCCGGCGCATGCCGGCGGTGTCGACGAAGCGGATGGGCCCATCGGGTGTCTCGACCACGGTGTCGATGGTGTCGCGGGTGGTGCCGGGCATGTCGTGCACGACCGCCCGCTCCTCGCCGATCAGGCGGTTGAACAAGGTGGACTTGCCGACGTTGGGGCGACCCACCAGCGCCACCGAGAAGATCCGCGCCTCAGCCTCGTCGTCGAGCTCGTCGTCATCGTCCTCGACGACCGGCGCAGGCTCGGGCAGCAGCGTGACCAGCGTGTCGAGGACGTCTCCGGCACCGCGGCCGTGCAGCGCGCTGATCGGGTGCGGCTCGCCGAGGCCCAGCGACATGGCCTCCCAGATGAGGCCTTCGCGGCCGGCGTCGTCGACCTTGTTGGAGACGAGGATGACCTTGCCCTTGGCCAGGTTGCGCACGACCTCCGCGATGCGGGAGTCCTCCTCGGTGATGCCGGTGACCGCGTCGGTCACCAGCAGCACGGCGTCGGCCTCACGGATGGCGTGCTCGCTCTGACGGCTCACCTTGGCGTCGAGGTCGCTTCCGCCCGGCATCCAGCCGCCGGTGTCGACCAGCAGGAAGGGCACGCCCTGCCACTCGGCCTCCACCTCCTTGCGGTCGCGGGTGACGCCCGGCTTCTCCTCCACGATCGCCACCCGCTTGCCGACGATGCGGTTCACGAGCGTGGACTTGCCCACGTTGGGGCGGCCGACGATGGCGACGATCGGGAGACCGCTGCCGGTCTCGTTGTCGGTGCTCATCGGGATCCCACCAGTGCTGGTTCGTCGAGGCCCAGGGCGGACCGCAGGGCGTGGCCGTCGGTGGCCACCACCTCGACCGCGCGGGGAAGGTCGGCCGGCGTCGCGCCGTCGAGGAAGCGGCCGTTCGAGAGGCACACGTCGGGCAGCAGGTAGCGGTGGCCCTCCGGCTCCGCGGCGAGGGTGCGGGCCAGGTCCTCCCCCACCATCAGACCGGTGACGCCGGTGTTGCCGCCGAAGAACTGGTTCTCGACGGTCACGATCCGCACGTCGGGCCGCCCGAGGCGCTCCAACATCGGCCGCAGCACCCGGGTGCCGTAGGGACCGGTGAGGATCCCTACGGGCGCCCGACGCGACGGACGGACCTGCAGGAGCTGGTCGGCCGTGGCGCGCGTGCCCCGATAGGGCTCGTAGTCGGTGCCGAGGGATCCGGCTCCGTCAGCCGCAGGCCGTGCGGCCGCAGCCGGTGCAGCCACGGCGGCGGTCGGGACGTCGCCGCCATCGGCCCAGGTGAAGAAGCCGTGCTGGCGGCCGGTGGCGTCGGCCTTCTCGCCGAAGAGCTCCAGCTCGAAGGTGCGGGCCATGCCCACGCCGTCCTCGTGCATCGGGAAGCCCTCGTAGCTCTCCGACGCCGGGAACGGGCGATCGGCGAGCAGGTAGTACTCGTCGGCCGCGAACACCAGGCGCCGACCGAGCACGGCGAGGAAGGTCTCCTGCCAGCTGGCGACGGCGTCGACGACGTAGCGGGCCTCGTCGACCGTGTGGGGGCGCATCCGGCCCTCGCCGTTGAACTTGCTGATGCCGAGGGGAACGATGCAGAGCGAGGCGAGCTCGGGAAAGCGGTCGAGCACGCCGGCCAGCGTGTCGTCGAGCACGGTGCCGTCGTTGATGCCGGGGCACACCACGACCTGACCGTGCACCTCGATGTCGTGGTCGAGCAGGGCCCGCAGCCAGCGCAGGCTCGTGGCGCCCCGGCGGTTGCGGAGCATCTCGACCCGCACCTCGGGATCGGTGGCGTGGATCGACACGTGCAGCGGGCTCAGCCGCTCGGTCACCACACGCTCGAGGTCGGCCTCTGTGAAGCGGGTGAGGGTGGTGAAGTTCCCGTAGAGGAAGCTCAGCCGGTAGTCGTCGTCCTTCAGGTACAGGCTCTTCCGGAGGCCCTGCGGGAGCTGGTAGATGAAGCAGAACTCGCAGTGGTTGTCGCAGGTGCGCACCTGGTCGAACAGCGCCGAGTGGATGTCGACCCCGAGCGGCTCACCCGCCCGCTTGTCCACCTCGACCGTCAGGGTGAGCCCACCGCGCTCCAGGTCGAGGACGGGGTCGGCGTCGTCCACGAGGAAGCGCCACTCGATGATGTCGCGGGGCACGGTGCCGTCGATGGCGACGACCTCGTCGCCCACCTCGACGCCGGCCGCGGCGGCCGGAGATCCGGGCGCGACGGCGATCACTCGAGGGGCGGGCATCCGACCAGGCTACGGCCAACGGGCGAGCTCGCGAGCCTTCGTTGGCCGTAAAGAAGAACGGCGCCGGCAAAGCCGGCACATCGCCCTTCGACGGCCAGCCCTTAGGCTGGCCTCGTGACCGTAGACAAGGTGCTGCTCGCCGCGCCCCGGGGCTTCTGCGCCGGCGTGGAGATGGCGATCAAGGCTCTGGCCTGGATGGTCAGGGCCTTCGAGCCGCCCGTGTACTGCTACCACGAGATCGTCCACAACCAGCTCGTCGTCGAGCGGTTCCGGGACCTCGGAGTCGTGTTCGTGGACGACATCGCCGAGGTGCCCGAAGGCCGTCCGATAATGCTGTCCGCCCACGGCTCGGCGCCCGAGGTCGTCGCGGAGGCCAGGGCCAACGGCGGCTTCGTCGTCGATGCCGTCTGCCCGCTGGTCACCAAGGTCCACCACGAGGTGAAGGTCCGCGCCGGCAAGGGCTACCAGATCGTCTACGTCGGCCACGAGGGCCACGAGGAGGCCGTGGGCACCATGGCCGTGGCACCCGACTCGATCCACCGCGTCGAGTCGATCGAGGAGGTCGACGCCCTCCCCGCCTTCGAGCAGCCGGTGGCTCTGCTGGCCCAGACCACCCTGTCGCACCGTGACTGGAGCGCCGTGGCCGACCACACCGCCGAGCGCTTCCCCGAGCTCTGGATGCCGGGGCGCAGCGACCTGTGCTTCGCCACCACCAACCGCCAGTCCGCCCTCGGCGCGCTGGCCGAGCGCTGCGACGCCGTGGTCGTCATCGGCTCCGCCAACTCGTCGAACACCAGGGCGCTCGAGCGCCTGGCCCGCGAGTCGGGAGCCGCTCAGGTCTTCCGGGTCAACGGCCCTGACGAGCTCCCCACCGACCTCACCGGCACCGTGGGCGTCACCGCCGGCGCGTCGGCCCCTGAAGAGGTCGTGTCAGCGGTCATCGCCCACCTCGCGCCCGCTCAGGGCGTCGAGGAGATCCGCATCACCGAGGAAGACGAGTACTTCCCCCCGCCCCGTGAGCTGCGCGACCTGCTCGCCGCCGTCGACGTCCTGGCCACCTTCAGCCTCGGGGCCTCGGTGGCCGACCGCCCCACCCTGCTCGACCGCGACCTCAACGCCAGCGACGTCCTCGAAGCCCTGACCTGACGGGATCTGTGGGCGCGAGAGCACGCATTGCGTGCTCTCGCGCCCACAGATCTTCAGTTCGCGCGGGCTTGGGCGTCGTCGAAGAGCTGCTGGAGGACGCCGTCGAGCTGGGCGGTGAGCGCGCTCACGGCGCTGCGGGGCATCCGGCCGGACTCGGTCTTGGCGGGGGCCGGGATCGGCTCACCGACCACCAGCACCAGCTTCGACCGGCGGGGCAGCTTGGCCCCCTTGGGGAGCATGGCCTCGCTGCCGCCGATGCCCATCGGGATGATCGGCACGCCCGTCTTTGCTGCGACGTAGGCGGTGCCGTCGAAGAGCTCCTCGACCTTCGGGCCGGACTGGCGCGTCCCCTCGGGGAACATCACCAGCGGACTTCCCCCGGACACGATGTCGGTGCACGCCTTGAGCGCGTCGCGGTCGGCGCTGCCGCGGTGCACCGGGAACGCACCGAGCATCGTTACGAAGCGACCCAGCAGGCGTGACTTCCAGATGCTGTCCTTGCCCATGTAGCGCATCGGGCGCTTGGTCACGATCGACGTCAGCGCGAAGTCGACGTTGCTGCGGTGCACGGGGGCCAGCACGAACGCGCCGGTGGCCGGGACGTTCTCCGCCCCCACCACCTCGACTCGGCCGATCAGCTTGAAGACGATGACGAACAGGCCCCGCACGGCGCCGTAGGAGATGCGGGTCAGCCGGCTGGGGGATCCCGTCCAGATCTCGACGTCGTCGCCCGGCCGTGCGTCAGCCACTGGTCTTCACCCGTTCGGAAAGCACGTCGATGATCTCCTCCACGGTCATTCCGCTGGTGTCGAGGTGGAAGGCGTCGGGCGCCTGGGTCAGCGGAGAGGCCTCCCGCCCGCTGTCCAGCGCGTCGCGCCGGGCCATGTCGGCCGCGACGGTGGCGTAGTCGAGGTCGGTGACCTCCTTCGACCGGCGCTGCGCACGGACGTCGGGGTCGGCGGTCAGGTACACCTTGAGGTCGGCGTCGGGAAACACCACGGTGCCGATGTCGCGGCCCTCGAGCACTCCCCCGCCCCGGGTGGTGACCCACGCCCGCTGGCGGCGGACCATCTCGGCGCGCACGGCCGGGTTGGCGGCCACGATGCTGACGGCCCGGCTGACCTGCGGGCCGCGGATCTCGATCGACGCGTCGACGCCGTCGACGTGCACCGCGTCGGGCGACATGACCAGCTCCACGTCCTGAACCATCCGAGCGACGATGTCGGCGTCCGCCGGGTCGATGCCGCGGCGCAGGGCGGCGAACGTGACGCCGCGGTACATGGCGCCGGTGTCGAGGTACTCGAGGCCGAGGCGGGCGGCCAGCGCCCGCGCCACCGTCGACTTGCCGGACCCGGCGGGCCCGTCGATGGCGATGACTGTCATGGCTGAGCGCTCCTCACGAGGGCGGGACGTTATCGCCCGGCACTGGTGCGTCCGGCGCTGTCTGGGCTCGCAGCTGGTCGAGCATGGCCCAGTAGCCGGGGAAGGTCTTGGCCACGCAGCCCGGATCGGCGATGCGGATGCCGTCCGCCGTGAGGCCGAGCAGCGCGAACGACATGGCCATGCGGTGGTCGTCGTAGGTCTCGATGAGCGCGGGCTGGGGCCGGCCCGGCTGGATCACGAAGCCGTCGGCCTCCTCGCTGGCGTCGATGCCGGCGCGCCGCAGCTCGGTGACGACCGCACCGACGCGATCGGTCTCCTTGCCCCGGATGAAGCCGATGCCGGTGACCCGCGTCGGTCCGTCGGCCACCGCGGCCACGACCGCGAGGGTCTGGGCGGTGTCGGAGATCTGCGACATGTCCGCTTCGATGCCGTGCAGCGGCGGTGTCGCCTCGACCGTCGTGCTGCTGCTCCCCCGCTCGACGCTGGCGCCCATCTCGCCGAGCAGGTCGACGAAGTCGAGGTCGCCCTGGAGCGACGGGGTGCCGAGGCCGTCGACGGTGACCCGGCCGCCGACCACCGCTGCGGCCGCGAAGAAGTAGGAGGCGGCGCTGGCGTCGGGCTCGATGGCGTAGGTGGTGGCTCGGTAGGTCTGCGGCTCGACCACCCAGGTGCTCTCGTCGGGGCGCTCCACCGTCACGCCGAACGCCTCCATCACGGCCACCGTCATGTCGACGTAGGGCCGCGACACGAGCTCGGTGGTCACCCGCACGAGCAGACCGGTGCGCATCGCCGGCGCGGCGAGCAGCAGGCCGGAGAGGAACTGGCTGGAGACATCACCGCTGATGGCCACCTCTCCCCCGGCGAGGGTCCCACCGACCAGCTCCACCGGTAGGTGGCCAGGGCCGCCGACGTCGTGGACGTCGGCGCCGAGGGCCCGAAGGGCGTCGAGGGCGGGGCCCATCGGACGCTCCCGGAGGCGACCTGCCCCGTCGACCCGTCGCAGCCCGTCGCCGAGGGCGGCCAGGGGCAGCAGGAAGCGGCTGGTGGTGCCGGAGAGTCGGGCGTCGACGAGAGCCACGTCGGACACGGGGTGGCCCGCCGTGCCCTCCACGGTCAGCGTCGAGGTGGCCCAGTCGCGCTCGACGGCGACCCCCAGGGCGCCGAGGCCGTCGATCATGGCCTCGGTGTCGTCGGCCTGCAGTGCTCCCTCGAGCCGGCTGGTGCCCTCGGCCAGGGCCGCGCACACGAGGGCCCGGTTGGTGATGCTCTTCGAGCCGGGCACGGTGACCGTGGCGTCGAGCCGGCCGCGCAGCCGCCCGATGGAGAGGGGTTCGCTCGACATCGTCAGTCCAGCGGGGACACCGACGGGCGGTACCCCAGCTCGACGAGGCCGGAGCGCAGGCGCTCGACCGCGGCCGCCTCGACCAGGAGGATCAGCACACCCCTGTCGCCCTCGCTGGAGTGGGCGATCTCGAGGTCGGCGATGTTGACGTCGGTGGCTCCGGCGAGGGTGGTGACCTCGGCCAGCACGCCCGGGCGGTCCGGGACCGGCAGGCGCAGCTCCGCCAGACCGGCCGGGCGGACCATGCGCGACGGCAGGTTCACACGGGCGGCGCGGGCTCGCTCGAGCACGGCCAGCAGGCCGTCGCGGTCATTGCCGGCGACGATGTCACGCACCGATCCGAGCGAGGCGAGCAGTCCGTCGAGAACCTCGACGATGGCGCCGCGGTTCTCGCCACAGATGTCCGGCCAGATCCCGGGGTGGCCGGCCGCGATGCGGGTCATGTCGCGGAAGCCGCCCGCAGCGAGACGCAGCAGGGCGCGGTGCTCGGTGGCCTTGCCGTCGGCGAGGTCCATGAGCGCCGCCGCCGTGAGGTGGGGCACGTGGGACACGACCGCCACGAGGGCGTCGTGGTGCTCGGGGGTGAGAGCCACCACGTCGCCGCCGAGGTCGCTGACCACGGCGCGCAGCGAGGCGTAGGCATCGTCGTCGGTGCTGGCCGTGGGCGTGAGCACCCAGACCGCACCGGCGAAGAGGTCGGGGTCGGCGCCGTCGACGCCCTCGAGCTCGGAGCCGGCCATCGGGTGGCCGCCGACGAAGCGCGGGTGGTCGACGTCGGCGACTATGGACGCCTTCACGCTGCCGACATCGGTGACCACGCCGGACGTGGCGGCGAGCGCCTGACGGGCCGCCTCGGCGACGGCCCGGACCGGCGTGGCCAGGAAGGTGATCTCGGCATCCTTGTCGGTGCCCACCGCGTCGAGGGCGCCGAGCTCCAGGGCCCGCGCCGAGCGCACGGGATCCCGATCTTCACCGGTCACGTGCCAGCCCTGGCGTCGCAGCGCCAGGCCGATGGAGCCGCCGATGAGACCGGTGCCGACGATGCCGGCCCGCCGCGCCTTGGTGGTCACGGCGTCAACCAGGCAGGTCGTCGCGGAGGCCCACGGCGCCTTCGAGGTAGACGTGGCGCAGCTCGGCCCGGGTGCGCTCGGTGGTGAGGTGCATCAGGACCCGGACGCAGCGCTGCGTGGCTCCGGTGATCTCGAGCTCGCGGGCGCAGATCAGCGGCACGTCGCCGAGCCCCATGGTGCGGGCTCCGGTGGCGGGGAACGTGGAGTGGATGTCGTCGGTCGCCGTGAAGAGGATGCTGACGATGTCGTCGTGGTCGACCCCGTTGCGAGCGCACATCTCCTCGAGCAGGGCGACGACCCGCTCGTGGACGTGCGGCGCTTCGTCGACGTCGACGGTTGTGGCGCCGCGAAGGGCTCGGAGGGCTGCAGGCACGGAGGTCGAGACTACCCGCGCCGGGTCCGGGCAACGGTCGCCCGTTCGAGCGACCTGACCTCGTCCTGGGTGAGCTCCCGCCACGATCCCGGGGGCAGCTTCCGGTCGGCCAGCGGGCCGATCCGGGTGCGGACGAGGCGCACGACGGGGGTGCCGACCGCTTCGCACATGCGTCGGATCTGGCGGTTGCGGCCCTCATGGATCGTGATCCGCAGCAGGTGGTCGCCCAGCACGGCGACCTTGGCCGGCGCGGTGATGCCGTCCTCGAGCTCCACTCCCTCGCGCAGCCGGCGCACGACGCCGCGGTGGGGATCGCCATCGACCTCGACGAGGTACTCCTTGTCGACGCCGTAGGACGGGTGGGTGAGCCGGTGGGCGAGGTCGCCGTCGTTGGTCATGAGGAGCAGGCCCTCGGTGTCGGCGTCGAGTCGGCCCACCGGGAACACCCGCGGCTCGGCGGGCACCAGCTCCACGACCGTCGGACGGCCGTGGGTGTCGGAGGCGGTGGTGATCACGCCGGCGGGCTTGTTGAGCAGGTAGTGGACCAGGCCGGCCCGCACGCCGATCTGGGCGCCGTCCACCTCCACCACGTCGGTCTCGGGATCGACCCGCCGGCCCAGCACGGCCACCTCGCCGTTGACGCGCACGCGCCGCCGGTCGATGAGGTCTTCGCAGACCCGGCGGCTGCCGAGACCGGCCTGGGCGAGCACCTTCTGGAGGCGGACGCCGTCGCCCTCGTCGGGCACCTCGCTACTCGCCGTCGTCGAGGTCGAGGGGCGCGTCGAGCCCGCCGGTGGCGCCGGGCTCCGACGTCTGGGGCTCCGACGTCTGCGGGTCGGTCGAGCTGTCTCTGCCCGGCCGGTCGAGGTTGGCCGACTCGATGTCGGCCAGGCGCTCGCCCAGCGACGGGCCGGGCTCCGGGCGCAGGCCCGACTCGAGGTGCTCCACCACGTCGGCACCGGGCACGAAGTCGGCGAGCGGAGGGAGCTCCTCGATGCTGTTGAGGCCGAGCCGCTCGAGGAACAGCGCCGAGGTGCCGAAGAGCACCGCTTGGCCTGGGCCCGGGTCCTTGCCCACCTCCGTGATGAAGCCTCGCTGCTGGAGCGTTCGCATCACGCCGTCGACGTTCACGCCGCGGATCGCGGCGACCTGGGCCCGCGAGACCGGCTGCTTGTAGGCGACGATGGCCAGGCTCTCCAGCGCCGCGCCCGAGAGGCGGGCCGACTGGCCCTCGAGCACGAACCGCTCGACGTAGGCGGCCTGCTCGGGGTGGCTCTGGAAGCGCCAGCCACCGGCGACCTGGGCCAGCACGAAGCCGCGCCCGGTGGCCTCGTACTCAGCGGAGAGCTCGGAGCAGAGCTCGCTGATCCGTGCGACCGGCATCTCCAGGAGCTGGGCCAGCAGCTGCGGTTCGACCGGCGTCTCAGCCACCATCAGCACGGCCTCGATGGCCTGCCGGGCGTCAGAGGAGGCGCTGGCGGAGGGCTCCACCTCAGCCATCGTAGGCGTCGACGGGGGCGAGCTCCTCGAGCTCCGAGCGCTCCCGGCCCAGCCACACGATCTGGATGTCGCCGAAGGTGGCGGGCTGGTCGAGGTCGACGAAGCCCTGCTTGAACAGCTCCAGCACGGCGAGGAACCGCACCACCACCTCGAGGCGCTCGACGAGGTCGCCGGTGAGCTGGCGGAACGAGATCGTGCCCGCGTAGGGCAGCTCCTCGAGGAGCTCGGTGATCGCGTCGGTTACCGAGGCCCGGATGGGAGCCACGTGGTCGAGGTCTATGCGGGGCTGCGGCTTGGGGGTGGCGGCCCGCAGGAACGCGGCGCGCAGGTCGTCGGGGGTGACACCGGCGAGGAGATCGGGGGTCAGCTCGACGAAGCGCTCGTCGGGGCCGGCCACGCGGGGGTAGGACCGCCCGGCGTCGTTGGCGAGGTGCTCGAGGGCGACCGCCACGTCCTTGAACGTCTTGCACTCGACCAGGCGGGTGAGCAGGAGGTCGCGCTCCGACCACAGCGCAAGCTCCTCGTCGAGCTCGAGGTCGTCGGCGTCGGGCAGCAGGCGCCGGGTCTTCAGCTCGATGAGGGTCGCCGCTATGAGCAAAAACTCGGTGGCGAGGTCGAGGTTGCAGCGCTCCATCTTCTCGAGCTCGACGATGTAAGCATCGACGATGCGGGTGAGGGAGACGTCGTAGAGCTCGACCTGCTCGCGCAGGATGAGGTGGAGCAGCAGGTCGAAGGGGCCTTCGAACACTGGCGTGGTCACCTCGTAGGACATCGGGGGCAATGCTAATCACATCGGTGTGCTTTGGGGAACCCGTGGCGGCTCCGGCGGGTCCCTCGGCCTACGATCGGCACGTGTCCCCCCGCGTGTTCTCAGGCATCCAGCCCTCCGGCGAGCTCACCCTCGGCACCTTCCTGGGTGCCCTGCGGCGCTTCGTGGCCGATCAGGCCAGCACCGACTCGGTGTTCTGCATCGTCGATCTCCACGCCATCACGGTGCCCCAGGAGCCCGACGTGCTGCGCCAGCGCACGCTCGACACGGCGGCGCTCTACCTCGCCTGCGGCATCGACCCCGACGTCAGCACGCTCTTCGCGCAGAGCCACGTCGCCGAGCACAGCCAGCTGGCTTGGCTGATGGAGTGCAACGCCAGCTTCGGCGAGCTGAGCCGGATGACGCAGTTCAAGGAGAAGGCCGAGCGCCAGCAGTTCGTGTCCACCGCGCTGTTCACCTACCCGGCCCTGATGGCGGCGGACATCTTGCTGTACGACACCGATCGGGTGCCGGTCGGCGATGACCAGCGCCAGCACCTCGAGCTCACGCGCGACGTCGCGGAGCGCTTCAACGGGCGCTACGGCGAGACCTTCGTCGTGCCCGAGGCCGACATCCCGAAGGTCGCGGCGCGGGTCATGGACCTCCAGGAGCCGACCCGCAAGATGTCCAAGTCGATCGACTCGCCCCAGGGCACCGTGCTCATGCTCGACGACCCGAAGGTCATCGAGAAGAAGTTCAAGCGGGCCGTCACCGACAACGACGCCGAGGTTCGCTTCGACCCGGCGACCAAGCCCGGCGTGTCGAACCTGCTCTCGATCCTCGCAGCCTGCACCGGCGACACCCCCGAGGCCCTCGCCGGCCGCTACAGCCAGTACGGGCCGCTGAAGACCGATGCTGCCGCGGCGGTCATCGAGCTGCTCCGCCCCGTCCAGGAGCGCTACGCAGAGCTCGCGGGTGACCTCGACGCGCTCCACGAGGTGCTGAACAAGGGTGCCGACAAGGCCCGCGCCGTGGCTTCGGTCACCCTCGACCGCGCCCAGCGAGCGGTCGGCCTGCGCTGACCGCTCGGCCCTCAGTCGTCGTCGGCGGCCTTGAGAGCTTCGCCGACATGCACCGGGACGGTCCAGGACTCCTGGGGCTTGTGGTGCTCACGGGCCCAGGCGACGGTCAGCCGATCGCTGCCCGCCAGCTCGAGCATGTCGCCACCGATCTCGTCGTGCAGCAGGTACAGCCCGACGCGGCGGGCGAATCCCCGCTGGCGCCGCCAGGTACGGGCCATGTCACGCCCGGCCACCTTGGCCGAGAGCGTGGCGACCACCCGGCCGTAGGTGCGCAGGCCCGACTCCACCTTGCCCACGTCGTGAAGCAGCGCGGCGGCGAGCACCGGCCGTTCGGCCTCAGCTCCCAGAGCTCGCTCGACCAGGCGGGCGACCCCGACGGCGTGACGCCGGTCGGGCGCCGACAGGCGGGCCCACAGAGCAGCCTCGCCGGGCTGCATCTGGGCAGCCGCCCACGTGCTGTCCTGGGCCGAGGGCCCACCGGGTCGCAGAGACCCGAAGAAGCGCCGCGCCAGGTGGGCGAAGCCTGCCAAGGGGCCGGCTCAGGCGTGGTCGATGCAGAACCGGGCGGTGGGGATGGCCTCGAGGCGGGCCGGGTTGATCGGCTTGCCGCAGGTCTCGCACACGCCGTAGGTACCGTCTTCGATCTTGGTCAGCGCCCGCTCGACGTCTTCGAGCTCGTTGCGGAACTGCCCGGCCAGCACCTGGTTCTCGCCCTGCTCCGCGGCCACCTGGCCGGAGTCGGCGAAGTTGTCGTCGAAGTCGGGGCTCGTGCCGTGGCCCGGCTCGAGGGACGCGATCTGGGCGAGCAGCCGGTCGCGCTCCTCGATCAGCGCGCCGCGCAAGGTGGGGTCGATGGTTCGATCAGGCACCGCCACAGGGTAGTTCGTCCGGGTCCGAACCCGGCTCTCAAAGCGATCAGGACGTGCGAGCCCGGGGGTGCGCGGAGCGGTAGACCTCCCAGAGGCGCTCCGTGGACACCAGCGTGTACACCTGGGTGGTGCTGATCGAGGCGTGACCCAGCAGCTCCTGGACGGCGCGGATGTCGGCTCCGTGGTCGAGCATGTGGGTCGCGCAGGAGTGGCGAAGCACGTGGGGGCTGAGCACGCCCTCGAGGCCCACCCGGCGGGCATGTCGGCGCAGCACGTCCCACACCCCCTGTCGGGTGATGCGACCTCCGCGCGCTCCCAGGAACACCGCGTCGGCGTCGTCCCGACGGCGCCACTGCGCCGGCACCAGAGCTCCGCGGCCGTCTTCGGACAGCCAGGCGACGAGAGCTCGGGTGGCCGGCCCGCCGATCGGCACGATCCGCTCCTTGCTGCCCTTGCCGAACGCCCGCAGGAGGGACGCGTCGAGGTCGACGTCGCCGAGGGACAGGCCAGACAGCTCCGACACCCGCAGGCCGGTGCCGTAGAGCACCTCCAGCATCGCCCTGTCGCGCCGGGCGATGGCGTCGTCTCCCTCGGGCGCATCGAGCAGGCGACCGACCTGCTCCTCGGTGAGCGCCTTCGGCAGCCCCCGGGGCACGCGGGGCCGCTCGACGTGGGCGCCGGGGTCGAGCGGCACGCGACCCTCGGCGGCGAGGAAGCGGTGCAGGGCCCGCACCGCCACGAGCGAGCGGGCCACCGACGCCGGAGCCAGGCCCCGCTCTCGAAGGTGGGCGACGTAGTCGAGCACGTCAGCCTCGACCACCTCGGTGACGGAGGTGGTCCGGCCGCGCAGCCACGCCGCGTAGGTCAGCAGGTCGCGCCGGTAGGACTCGATGGTGGTCGGGGCCCTCCCCCGCTCGGCCGCCAGCCACATGAGCAGGTCCTCGACCTCGAGCGGGAGGTCGTCGCCGTCGGGGGCGCTAGGCGCTTCGATCACACCCGTCGGGCGGTGAGCGTCAGTCCGATGACCGTCTTCGCGTCGGTGATCGCACCGCTGTCGATCATGCCCAGCGCCTCGTCGAGAGGGACCCGGAGCACCTCCATGGCCTCCTCCTCCACGCCTTGGCGGTCGTCGGCCACCTCGTGAAGCCCCGTTGCGAGGAACACAGACACCGACTCGTCGCAGTAGCCCGGCGAGTTGAGGAAGGTGACCAGCAGGTAGAGCTTGTCGGCCGCGAGGCCGACCTCTTCGGCTAGCTCTCGCGCCGCGGTGCCGGCGTCTGGCTCGCCGGCGACGTCGCGCAGGCCGGCGGGCAGCTCCAAGAGATCGGCGTCGAGGGCGGCGCGGTACTGGCGCACGAGGGTGACGGTGCCGTCGTCGTGCAGCGGCACGATCCCGACCGCCCCCGGGTGGTGCACGATGTCGCGCTCGAACTCGGATCCGTCGGGTCCCGCGTAGCGACCGCGGCTGACGCTGAAGCGGGCGGCCTGCAGGAGCTCTGTCTCCCCGAGGCGCCGGAAGCCGCCCACGGGGTCAGCCCGGCGACGAGGCCGTGGCCGGCGACGCCAGGTCGAACAGGTGCGGGGATCGACCCTCGGCCCGGGTGAGGCAGGCGCCGATCAGCTCGCGGAAGAGAGGCGCCGGGCGGATCGGGCGGCTCTTGAGCTCGGGGTGGGCCTGGGTGCCGACCCAGAACGGGTGGTCGGTCAGCTCGATGAACTCGACGAGGCGCCCGTCGGGCGACGTGCCGGAGCAGCGGAAGCTCGAGTCTTCGAAGCGGGCCCGGTAGCGGGAGTTGAACTCGTAGCGGTGGCGGTGGCGCTCGGACACGACGGTGCTGCCGTAGGCCTCGGCGACGCGCGAGCCCGGCTCGAGCTGGGCCACGTAGGCACCGAGACGCATGGTGCCGCCGAGGTCGGTGACGCCGCGCTGGGTCTCCATGAGGTCGATGACCGGGTGCGGCGTGGCCGGGTCGAGCTCGCTCGAGTTGGCGCCGGTGAGCCCGAGCACGTTGCGGGCGTACTCGACGGTCATCATCTGCAGCCCGAGGCACAGGCCCAGGCACGGGATGCCGTGCTCGCGTGCATAGCCGGCCGCGGCGATCTTGCCCTCCGATCCTCGCTCACCGAAGCCGCCCGGGATGACGATGCCGTCGAGGTCGCGCAGGCGACCGTCGGCCAGCATGCCCTCGACGTCCTCGGCCTGGATCCACTCGACCTCGACGTTGCAGCCGTGGTGGAAGCCGCCGTGCTTCAGCGCTTCGACGACCGACAGGTAGGCGTCTTGGAGGCTGACGTACTTGCCGATGATGCCCACCCGGACTGAGCGGTCGGCCGACTCGATGCGGTCGACCAGCGCCTCCCATGCGGTCAGGTCAGGCTCGACGTCGGGTAGCCGCAGCAGCTGGCAGACGACGGTGTCGAGGCCCTCCTCGCGCAGCACCAGCGGGATCTCGTAGAGGTTGCCGGCATCGGCGCAGTTGACCACTCCGTCGATCGGCACGTCGCAGAGGTTGGAGATCTTTCGCTTCAGACCCTCGGCCAGGGGCGCCTCGCTGCGCACGACGATGGCGTCGGGCTGGATGCCGCGGCCGCGCAGCTCGGTGACCGAGTGCTGCGTGGGCTTGGTCTTCTGCTCGCTGACGATCAGTGGCGCCAGGGTGACGTGGATGTAGCAGACGTTGTCGCGACCGACGTCGAGGCGGAACTGCCGGATCGCCTCCAGGAACGGGAGGATCTCGATGTCACCCACCGTGCCGCCGACCTCTGTGATCACCACGTCGACGTCGTCGCTGGCCAGGCGGGTGATGCGCCGCTTGATCTCGTCGGTGATGTGCGGGATCACCTGGACGGTCTTGCCGAGGTAGTCGCCCCGCCGCTCGGCCGCCAGCACCGCTGAGTAGATCGAGCCGGTGGTGGCGTTGGAGTCGCGGGTGAGGTTCTCGTCGATGAAGCGCTCGTAGTGCCCGAGGTCGAGGTCGGTCTCGCCCCCGTCGTCGGTGACGAACACCTCCCCGTGCTCGAACGGGTTCATCGTGCCGGGGTCGACGTTGATGTAGGGGTCGAGCTTCTGCATCGTGACCCGCAGCCCGCGGGCTTTGAGCAGCCGCCCGAGCGACGAGGCAGTGATGCCCTTGCCGAGGGACGACGCGACGCCGCCCGTGACGAAGATGTGCTTGGTCAAGGGAGGCCTCCGTGTGCGGATCGGGTCGACGCAACCACGGGAGACCACCCTATCCCGTGACCTGCGCAGTGCGCGCGGATGGTGGCCGGATCCGCGCGAGCCACGCTGGCCAGTCGACGAAGAGGATCACGACGGTGAGGGCCCACGCCCAGTAGTCGAGGCCCAGCAGCACCCATGTCATGACGTGCAACGACACCGCCACCAGCGCGTAGAGGGGCTGGAGGGAACGGCGGAACAGCACCACCGGGAAGGTGACCTCGAAGGCCAGGATGAACGCGCCCGTGGCTCGCGACGCCCAGTCGCGCTCGGCCACCCAGGTGGCCAGGCCCTCCCACGCGGCCTGCCCGACCGACGGCCCCCAGAGCATCACGTAGCGGACGTTGTCGCCGATGGCCCAGTCGAGCCCCGACCGGCGGACCTTGTGGTAGCCGGCGAGGAAGTAGATCAGCGCCGCGATGACCATGGCCGATCGCACGGGCCAGCCGCTCTCCCGGGTTGGCTTGCGGTCGTGCCAGCCGGCCTGAACCGGAGCGAGCAGGAAGGGCACGCACACCCAGAGCAGGAGCAGGTCGTTGTGGAGGACCTTCCCCCGGCTGCCGCGGATGCCGGCCAGGACGAGGTAGCAGACCCACGCGATGGCGAAGGTCCAGCGGGGCCTCCAGCGGGCGACCACGGCGACGGCCGCCGCGCCGCCGAGCACCTGCAGCGCAACGATGATGCCGGCGGAGGGCATGCTCGGCATGAAGCCGAGGATCGGCACGGGATCGAAGAGCGGGCCTGGCGTGTCGGCCAGCTGCCGGTAGGAGCCGAGCACGACCCGGGCCCCCACCAGCGCGGCCAGCGCGCTGCGGACGAACAGGAGCCGGGCGCCCGTCTCTGGGCCCCAGAGGGCCTCGTCGGCGAGGCGTCGCAGGCGCGTCACGGCGCCACCGTCGGCTCACAGGTGTGGAAGACCTCCGGGTCGTGGGTGACCTCCCACGAACCACCGCTGCCCACCAGGGCCTGGCGATCGCGCACGATCCGCAGCTGGGAGGTCGCTGGCTCGACCCGGATCACCGCATCGGCCAGGGCTTCGCACACCGCGTTGCGCTGGTCCTCCCCGGCGTCCGGCAGCTCGGCCATCTGCCACTCGGCGTTGCGGTAGCGCAGCGGGAGCTCCTCGAGGCTGACCACTCGGGCGTCGCCGTCGGAGATCTCCGCTTCCAGCACCCAGCGGGTCTGGTCGTCGTCGCGGGCCAGGCTGAAGAGACGCCACGCGGTGAGCGGCCAGGCGTCGAACCCGATCACGCCGGGCACCAGCAGCAGCACCAGCGCTCCGACCACGAGCGCCCGTGGGCCTCGGCCCGGGGCTCGGGGCTCGTGCTGCTGGGAGGTGTCGGTCATGGCCCGGGGTCCATGGCGAGGTGGACGAGCGACGCGGTGATCACGAGGGCGGCGACGCCGCCCACTATCGCGCCCGAGTCGTTCACGAGGCTCCCGAGGACGGCGGCGACGAGCGCCGCGGCCAGGCCCGCCCCGAGCGTCGGGACCCGGCGAGCCAGGTCGCGGAACGGGCGGCCCGGGTAGCGCGACAGGAAGATCCAGAAGGCGACGGCGAGGGGGATGGCCGTGACCCACATCGACGAGGTGGACACCCGCAGGTTGGCCACGAACTTCCTCTCCATTATCGAGAGGAGCGGCCCGAGGCCCTCGTCGCCGACCCGCTCGAAGAGCCGGCCGAGGTGGGCGCGCTCCTCGGGCGGTCTGGCCAGGTCGAGGAAGCCGAAGGCGGTGATGGCGGCCGCGGTCGCCACTCCCCCGGCGACGATCGTCCGGAGCCGGATGCGCCGCTTCCACACCAGCGCTGCGAACACGAGCACGGTCGGGGTGAAGGCGAGGACCCCACCGACGTCGGAGCCCCAGATCGGCACGCCGAGGACGATGAGCGTCGCGACCAGCAGAACGATGGCCAGGACCCGCCCGCGCCGCTGGGCCGGCCCGGTCGCGAGGAAGGCAGCGAGGATGCACGCGGCCGCGGAGAGCTGGCCGTAGGAGTAGTTGCTGATCCCGTACAGCCGGGAGTTGCCGGTCGGCGAGTAGCCGAAGGCGGCGCTGAGGCTCAGGTTCGAGCCAGTCATGACGTCGACGACCAGCACGAGCGAGACCAGCGCCAGCACGGCGGCCAGCGCTACGCGCGGACGACGGGTCCGTCGGCCGGCGACCGTCGCGGCAGCAGCGATCACGGCCGCGACGCCGAGGGTGAAGCCCCAGTAGAAGCCGATCCCGAGGTCCTCCAGCGGGAAGCCCCGCGCCAGGTACGAAGCCGGGAAGATGGCGAGGTCGAACAGGGCCAGCGGAGCGATGTAGCGCCCCCACCGGCTGGTGCGCTCCCGCGCCAGGGTGACCGCCGCCGCGGCGGCCAGCAGCGTCATGATCGCCACCGACACGAAGGTGGTCGGCACGAGCAGCCGCTCACGGAACCGGGAGGCGGAGTTCAGCGCGATGAGGTGGTCGACCCGCTCATCGAGGGCGTCCCCGGACGCCGTGAGCTCGGCGGGGCGGCCCTCCATCTCCACCGGTCGGTCGACCCGGAAGGTGACGAGGACCGACGGAGCGATGTCGACGAGGGTGAGGAAGCCTGGACGCTGGGTGGACGCGGAGCCCAGGTAGCCCGGCTCGGTGCCGGGGCGCCGAAGGCCGATGGCCGTGAGGTCGCGGTCGCCGGCTCGGTTGTAGGGGGCGAGCACCATCACCGTGTCGCGGCTCGGGTCTACCTCCTCCATCAACCGACCGAACATCTCATCGGCCGAGCGGAGCGACTCCTCGAAGAGGGTCGCGTAGCGCCGCCCGTCGACGGACGACCGGTAGCGCAGCACGCGGGCGAGGTCGGACGCCTCGACCAGCACCACGCCGCCGTTGCTCTGGCCGGAGGGAGCCGCCTCGGCCCAGGCGGCCCTGAAGCGGTCGACCACCACGTTCGCGTCGAGGCGCAGCCCGAAGGGCGCGCCTGGGTCGGGCACGAGCAGGTCCTTGCCGATGATCGCACCGTCCACGACGCCGTCGGTGTCGGACGCGGCGAGAGCGACCTGGCGCTCGTAGGACGCCGCGACCGAGTCGGTGCCGTCGGCGTTGCCGATGGCGGTCATCGAGACGTCGTGCTCCTCCAGCGTCTCGGCCAGGAGCCCGAGCACGGCGTCGTAGGGCTGACGGGCGTTGCTGCGCTGCAGGGCGGGCCAGCCGAGGGCGACGTGGTTGCCGTCGGGCACCAGACCGGTGCGGCGCCGGAAGATCTCCCCGGCCGCCGAGCCTGAGCTCAGGTCGTCGAGGGCCAGCACCTGGCCGTCGACCGAGCGCTCGGTGGTGGCGCGGCTCCCAGCGGAGATCGTGAGGTAGGCGTCCCCCGGACCCGAGCGGGCCGATACGCCGCGCGGCGCCAGATCGGCAAGCCCTGCGGTGGCGAAGAAGGCCTCGAGGTTCGGCAGGTCGTAGCGCTCGATCTCGGTCCAGGTCAGCCCGGGCACTGACATGACGAACATGCGCCCGGCTCGCACCCCTTCGCTGTCCCGGGGCGCGGCGGACGCGGGTGCAGGCACCAGCGAGAGCACGGTCGCGACGGCCACGGCCACGAGCAGCACGGCTCTGGCCGAGCCATCGGACCGGCGGCGGCGGTGGGTGCTCGGCGGGATGCGGGTCATGGAGCCGTCTCCGTGAGGCGCCCGAGCCGGTCGAAGGCCCTGAGCGGCGGCACGGCTTCGATGACCCGGCTGAACGAGACCAGCTCGGAGAGGAGGGTGAGCGCGAGGAGCACCCCGGCGGTCGCCGTGCGCTCGCCCGGGCCGACCGTGAGGACCGCGCCCATGCCCAGCGCCGCGCCGAGCGCGTTGGCGCCGGTGTCGCCCAGCATGAACCGCTCCCGGAGGTCACCGACGAGCAGCACCGCGGCAGCGCCGACGACGACGGCGAGCGCCACGCCGGCGGCAGCCGTGCCGGCCACGACGGCCAGCGGCAGGTAGGCCACGATCCCCCACTTGATGGTGCGACCAGGCGCGCGGTCGAGCAGGTTCCCCATGTTGGCGGCGAGGGCGATCAGCGCTCCGTCGACGAGGACCCGCAGCGGTCGGTCCCCGTCGAAGGTCGCGGCGAGCACCAGCGCCACCGCGGCCCCTCCGCCGAGCTTCACGAACCCCGTGGTGACCCGGCCTCGCAGCGCCGCGGCCACGTGACCCCGAAGGCCACGGTCGAGTGCGTCGCCGAGCAGGTCGTCGAGGAGACCGAGGAAGGCGAACATCACGACCGCGGCGAGGACCCCGAGCCGGGCCGGCGCCGTGTCGGCCGCGCCGACCCCGATCACCCCGAGCAGGGTGCGACCGCCGTCGACTGCGATGACGGCTGCCGCCAGCAGCGCACCGACCGCCGTCGGCAGGCTGTGCCCGCGGTAGTTCTCACGGACGAGCGAGGGATGGGCCAGCACCGCTGCTGTGGTGCGGAGCAGGACCACAGCAGCGACGGCGCCGGCGATCAGCGCGAGCACGACCGTCATGCCAGCTCCCCTGGCGCGCGCCGACGCTGACGGAGGACGAGCACGGGGACCACGACGATCAGCATGGTCGCTGGCACCGCCACGGACGAGTCATTGGCCACGAGACCGACGGTGGCGAGGACCGCCAGCCCGACGATGGCCGCTTCGCGAGGTGCGTTGCGCTCGCGCTTCGGTGCGCGCGGCCCCAGCACCCCTCGCGCCGTGAGCACGAGGTAGGCACCCGCCCCGATGATGGCGGTGAGCACCAGGGCCCACAGGGCCAGGTCTGTCCCGCCGAAGCTGGCCTGCAGGCGGCGGGAGAGGTTGTCGAAGAACGGGCCCCAGCGCTGATCGAGGACGTGCTCGGCCAGCCGGGCGAGGTGGGTCTGGGAGCCCGGGGCGCGCCCCACGTCTATGAACGCGAACAGCAAGACGACGACGGCCGTGGCGACGGCCAGACCCGCCGCCTCGCGGGGCCCGATGCGGCGGCCGGTCAGCACCAGGGATGCCGCGCCGAACGCTGGAACCATCGACACGACGCCGCCGACGTCGGCCCCGAGCATCGGTAGCCCCTCCACGAGCACGACCACGACGAACAGGCCCGTCGCCAGGCCGACGCCGCGCTTGCCGTAGCGGTCGGCGAGGAGGGCTCCCAGGAGCACGGTGGCGGCACCGAAGAGCGAGAAGGCCAGGTTCCCGAGGCCGGCGAAGCGGCCCGCGACGGCGAGGGAGTACCCGAACACGGCGTTCACCTGGAGCGCGGCCCCGAAGGCCACGTCGAGCGCGATGAGGACGACCGTCGCGGCGACGCCCGTGATCGTGCCCATGCCGAGCCAGCGCTGGTCGATCGCGAAGGTGAGCGCCGCCTGAGCGGCCGCGAGCAGGACCACCACCGCGGCGTACACAGCGGTGTGGCCGGTGACGCCCGGGACCTGACCCGCCAGGAACGTGGCGGGCACGATCCCCAGCGCCAGCAGGGCGGCCGGGCGCAGGAGACGACGGCCGAGGGGCTTCAGCCGGTGCCGGAGCACCGTCGCGCCGGCGAGCACGACCAGCCCCGCGATGATGGCGGGCACGACGATCGGCATGAGCCCGTCGCGGAACCCGGCCGCCCGGGAGCCCTCGATGAGGCGCTCGACGCGGTCGTCGGCGCCTGGCGGCGCGACCTCGAACGGCCGGCCCTCGATCTCCTCCGGCGGCTCCTCCCCCAGCAGCGTGAGGATCGTCGGGGCCACGTCGGCCAGCTGCACGTAGCCGTCGCGGCGCGTGGTAGGTGACCGCAGCAGCCCAGGCTCGACCCCCGGGGAGCGCAGCGCGGTGATGGCCAGCTCGGGGGTGGAGCGCCCCGCCACCGGGGAGACGACCATCACCGCGTCGGTCTCGGGATCGGTGCGCTCCAGCAGGTCGCCGAGCAGCGCATCGGCGCGGAGCAGCGCCTCGTCCCGCAGCGCCCGGGCCTGCCTGGGCGTGGAGCGGCCGCCGTAGGCCGCCGCTCGACTGAGATCGGAGGCCTCCACGAGGACCACAGACTCCCCCGGCCAGGCCCACTCCTCCTCGAACGCGGACAGGACCTTGGCGTGGTCGAGGCGCCATCCGAAGGGCGCGAGGGGATCGTCGCGGAGCAGGCCGCGGCCCACGGTGCCCCCCGGCACGATGCCATCCGTGCCCATGAGCGCGGTTGCCGCCCCGCGGGCGTACGACCCGTCGGGCGGTGCCACATCGCTCACGTAGCCCTCGGCCGCATCGGCGTTGGCGATGACCGCTCGATGCACCCCTGCCGCCGAGAGCTGGTCGCCCAAGAGGCCAGGCTCGGCGCCGAACGAAGATGACTCGTTCAGGTCCCCGGCCGCTCCGGCCGCGAGGTAGGCGACGCCTTGGGGCACCTCGCCCAGCCGCCGCTGGAGGATGTCCGCCGTGCTCACCCCGGCGTAGATCTCGTCGGGGTCGAGCGCCACGGCGACGTCCACCGACGGGGCGATGGAGCGCGTGCCCGCGCCGATCGTCAGGTACGCGTCGGTGCTCGAGGCCCGACGCCGACCGATGCGGGTGGAGATGTCGCCGATCGCAGCCTCTTCGACGAAGGCGTCGAGGTTGGGCAGGTCGGCCTCCTGCACCTCGGCCCAGGAGACCCCGGGCAAGCTCACCACGAGCACGCGCCGCACAGGCGGCTCACCGACGGGCTCGGGCGATGCGCACCCGCCGACGACGACGAGCAGGACCCCGAGCAGGAGCAGGAGCGGTCGCCTCATCAGCTGAGCACCTCTGGGGCCGCCGGGTCGGGGTCCGTGGGGTCAGCAGCTCCGGCGGGGGTCGTCGGGCGGCGCGCCGTGAGGCGGCGGGCGACACCGGTGAGCTGGTAGCCCACCGCCACCATCGCGGCTCCGACCAGGCCGACGGCGCAGACCACGAGGATGTCCATGCCGCGGCCGCTCTCGCCGTCGAGGACCGCCCT
>DATCYI010000130.1:0-7769 GCA_036570385.1 Acidimicrobiales bacterium
CTGAACGCTGGTGCTTCTCTGAGCCCGGCCCGCGGGCAGGCCGCGGGATCGCTGTGCGACCATTGACCGATGGCTGACCACGAGCTGACGCTCTGATGGGGCCGCTTCGACGGTTCGGCGCGTGCTGGGAAGCGCACGTGGTGCCGCGGATGGTTAACAAGATGTGTGCCGCCACGCCGGTCGCGGAGATGCGCGATCGGGTCACGGCGGGATTGCACGGCACCGTGGTGGAGGTCGGCTTCGGGTCGGGGCTGAACCTGCCCCACCTGCCGCCGTCCGTCGATCGGCTGCTCGCAGTCGACCCGGCGATGACCGGTCGCCGGCTGGCCGCGGAGCGCATCGAGGCGAGCGCCGTGCCGGTCGACCTCGTGGGCCTCGACGGCGAGGAGCTGCCGTTGGGCGACGCCTCGGTCGACGGTGCGATCAGCACCTTCACCCTGTGCACGATCCCCGACGCCGGGCGGGCCCTGCGCGAGCTGCGACGCGTCCTGCGGCCCGGAGCGCAGCTGCACTTCCTGGAGCACGGGCTCTCACCCGACCCGCCCGTGGCCAAGTGGCAGCACCGGCTCACCCCGCTGCAGCGGCGCGTCGCCGGCGGTTGCCACTTCGACCGGCCGATCGAGCGGCTCATCGCCGACGCCGGCTTCACGATCACCAAGCTGCGCAACCACTACATGCCGGGACCGAAGACCTTCGGCTACCTCTACGAGGGCACGGCCGTCGGAGCCTGACGGGCTGCGGCGCTCAGTGGCGCGGCGGGCCCTCAAGCATGGTGAGGTAGCGCTCCACGAGGGCGAGCGTCTCGGCGTGGCCGGCGGTCATGTCGAGTCCCTCCTCCAGCACGATCACGCGCGAGATGCTGCTCATGATCATGAGGACCGCGGCGGGTGGGATCTCGTCGGTGGGGATGCCGTAGCTGGCGAAGAGCTTCGACAGCGCCTCGGCCTGCTGGCTGCGGAACTGCTCGGCGTAGGCGGAGATCTCGGCCCGGATGGCCGGGCGACGGTTGGCGAGCGCGAGGAACTCCGTGGTGAGCGCGGCGCCGGCCGGCTCGCTGCTGAACTCCCACAGCGCGCGCAGCGGCTGCTCGGATGCGAGAGCACGGGCCTGGCGCTCGAGGTTCAGAGAGGCACCCCGCCGGAAGAGGGCGAGGTACAGGTCGTCCATCGTGCGGAAGTAGTAGTGGACCAGCTGCGGCTTCAGGCCCGCCGTGGCCGCCACCCGCCGCGAGGTGACGCCGGGGTAGCCCTCCTCGAGCATGAGCTTCTGGGCCGCATCGAGGAGGGCCGAGCGGGTCTCGGAGTCCTCCGAGCCGATCCTGCGTTCTGAGGCCATGGTGCGGCCATCTTCGCCCACGGACCGCACGGGAACGGGGTCCGACGTGCCGGCGGGCCTCACGGGCCCGCCGGCGACTTCGGCTCAGCGGTCGGGGTCGACGCCGCCTGCGTCGTCCGCGGTCGCCGCGTCGTTCACCGCTGCACCCTCGGGCGGGAGGATGCCGCGCTCGCGATCGCGCTTGTCGGCCTGCAGCGACGCCACGATCGACACGGTGAGCACCAGCCCGATAACGCCGAGCGACGCGTACGTGGGCAGGTGGACCTCGAAGGGCTCACCGATGAGCAGCATCTTGATGCCGACGAAGCCGAGGATCACGCCGAGGCCGACGTTCAGGTAGCGGAACTTGCCCTGCATGCCGCCGAGCACGAAGTACAGCGAGCGCAGGCCGAGGATGGCGAAGGCGTTGGACGCGAACACGATGAACGGCTCGCGGCTCACGGCCAGGATGGCCGGCACGGAGTCGACGGCGAACACCACGTCGGTGGCCTCGATCAGGATCAGCACCGTGAACAGCGGTGTGGCCAGGCGCTTGGCGCCCTCCCGGGTGAAGAGCTTCTGGCCGTCGTACTTGTCGGTGGTCGGCACGAACCGCTTCACCAGCCGGATGGCGATGTTCTTGCTGTAGTCGACCTCCGCGTGCTCGTCGTGGCGGGCGATCTTGAAGGCGGTGTAGATGAGGAAGGCGCCGAAGATGTACAGCACCCACTCGAAGCTCTCGATCAGCGACACGCCGGCGAAGATGAAGATGGCGCGCAGCACGAGTGCCCCGAAGATGCCCCAGAACAGAACACGGAACTGGTAGGCGGCGGGCACCCGGAAGAACGACAGGATCACCGCCCACACGAACACGTTGTCGATCGAGAGGCTCTTCTCGATCAGGAAGCCGGCGAAGTACTCGCCGCCGGCCTGGCCGCCCTGCCACACCAGCATGAAGACGCCGAACAGCAGGCCGATGGAGATCCACACGGCCGACTCGATCGACGCTTCCTTGATGGTGATCACGTGAGCCGTGCGGTGGACGAGGAGCAGGTCGGCCACGAGCATGACGACGATGGCGCCCACCAGGGCGGCCCACGCCCAGACGGGCACGTCGAAGCTGGCGAAGCTGTCCTTGGTGGATGTGTCCGACGCCAGCATGGCGACGGAGGTGAGACTGGTCACTGAAGGTCCTCTGAGATCTCGTTGGGGGCGCTACGCCGGGCACCCGACAAAGGCGGGGCCGGGCGCAGCGGTGGTCGATGGGTAGGCGGTCGGGTCGAGGTCGCTCAGGGCGCCGGTGGGCCTCGCCGGAGGACGAAGCGCTGGGGGCTGGGCGCCACCGGGCCCTGTACCTGTGAGGCGACCAGCGCTCGGCGCGGCTCGCCGTCGCCGGATCCCGGCGGTTGGAAGCGTGCGACCGACCGGGCTGCGAACCGCTGACCTGTCGTCAGCTGGCGCCCGGTCCCAGCGGTGGTCTCCACCTCGTCGATCAGCGGTGCTGCCGGGCCCCGCTCGGCGGTGATCGCCTGCGCCGGGCCGGCGGCTGCGGGCAGCGCGAGACCGATGAGGAGGGCGAGTCCGAAGGCGATGAGCCGCAGCGCTCGACGCGGGCTCGGAGGAGGGGGGTCGGCGGCGCGCGTCATCGGAACGTCGCCGCAGATCCTACAGGCAGGGCAGGCGCGCTCCTGTGTCGCGAGCACGTGATCGCCTGGCGGTTCGGCAGCGATCGGTCACACATCGCCGGCCGATGTCGTCCATAGGGCGGGAAGTACCGTTCGACCAGGAGGCCACCCATGGAGCCACAGCGCCCCGACGCCACCACCGCCGACGCCGTCTTCGACGATGCGTGGCGCGACCATTCCGGTTACCTCACCGCGATGGCCACCCGGATCCTGCGCGACGGGGCCGAAGCGGAGGACATCGTCCAGGAGGCGTTCACACGCCTCAGCCTCGTCGACCTCGACCACATCGACGACGCGCGCGGCTGGCTGGCCGTCGTGGTGCGCCGCCTGTCGCTCGACCGACTGAAGTCGGCGCACGCCCGCCGCGAGACGAGCGGTGGCGATGCCCTCGTCGAGGGGTCGCACCCCTTGCACGGCTCGGAGCTGGGCGCTGACCCGCTCGATCGGATCACGCTCGACGACCAGGTGCAGATGGCCCTGACGATGGTGCTCGAGCGCCTGAGCCCGGCAGAGCGCACCTCGCTGCTGCTCCACGACGTGTTCGGCTTCCCGTTCCCGGTGGTCGCTCGCATCGTCGGCCGCAGCCCCGAGGCATGCCGGAAGCTGGCGAGCCGCGCCCGCCGCTCGGTTCGGAGCGCTTCGCCGGCGGCGGCCGCCGACGTGGGCGTCCCCGCTCCGAGCATCGACCCGCGCCAGGTGCTGGCGGAGCGGTTCATCGCCGCATGTGACCGCGGCGACATCGCCGGCCTGGTCGAGGTGCTGGATCCCGATGCCGTCGGCGACGCCAGCCTGGTCGATGGCTCGCCTCTCGACCACGTCGAGGGCGCCGAGGAGATGGCCGAGCGGGCCATGCGCTACCTCGGCCCCGAGTCGGGAGCCACGCTCACCCCCGTCCCGCTCGATGACGCAGCAGGCCTCGTCGCGACGCGCGACGGCGTCGTGTTCGCCGTGATCCGGCTCGACGCCGCCGAGGGCGTCGTGAAGCACATGACGTCGATCATCCGCCTGCCCGGCTGACGACCAGCCCCGGCCCCCTTCCGAAGAAGCAAGGAGATCGCAACCATGAGCCACGCGCCCGAACGCGCCCGGATGTCGCTGCTGCGACGCACCGCCGATGCCTGCTACCGACGCCGCCGAGCGGTGCTGCTCGGCTGGATCGTGCTCGCCGCATCCCTCGTCGTCATCGCCGGAGCGGCGGCCGGTGAGCTCGACAACGACTTCGACCTGCCCGGCGCAGAGTCCCAGGAGGCGGCCGACCTGCTCCGCGACCGCGGCTTCGCGGACAGGGCGGGCACCACCATCCAGGTCGTCGTAACGGCCCCCGGCGGCGTCGACGACCCAGCGGTCCGCGCCGGCTTCGAGGCGCTGCTGGCCGAAGTCGAGCGAAGGGTCGACGACGTCGCCGTCGTCAGCCCCTACGAACCCGGCGGCGAGCGCCAGATCAGCGGCGGACAGGCCGACGGGTCCATCGCGTTCGCAGAGATCTACCTCGCCGACCGCAGCGACACCGACTTCGCTGAAGCGGGCGACGAGATCGTGGCGGCCGCCGACGAGTTCGACGTCGCCGGCGCCACCGTCGATCTCGGTGGCGATCCCGTGATCGTCGGACCGGAGCAGGAGTTCGGCAGCGAGGCGTTCGGGATGCTCGCTGCCATGGTGATCCTGCTCATCGCGTTCGGCTCCGTGCTGGCTATGGGGCTGCCGCTGGTCACCGCGATCTTCGGGATCGTGTGCGGCACCGCGATCGTGCAGCTGGTGGCCAACGTCGTCACCATGCCCACCTTCACCCTGCAGCTCGTCATGATGCTGGGCATCGGCGTGGGCATCGACTACGCGCTCTTCATCGTCACCCGTTACCGCCAGGCTCTCCACGAGGGCCGGGCTCCGCGTGCAGCTGTGGTCGAGAGCCTCGACACCGCCGGGCGCGCGGTGCTCTTCGCCGGCAGCACAGTGGTGATCTCTGTGCTCGGGCTGTTCGCCATGGGCCTCTCGTTCACCCGGTCCCTGGCCGTCGCCGCCGCCCTGGGCGTGCTGCTCACCATGCTGTCGGCGGTCACGCTCTTGCCCGCGATCTTGGGGTTCGTCGGCACGAACATCGACCGGCTCGGTCTACCGCACCGCACCCGCGCCCACGGCGGCCGCGGCGGGGTCTGGCACCGCTGGAGCCGCCTCGTTCAGCGCCGACCCCTCACCGCGCTGGTGGTCGGTCTCGCTGTCCTCGTCGTGCTGGCGGCGCCCCTGTTCGCCATCCGCCTCGGGTTCTCCGACAACGGCAACCGACCCGCTGACGACACCACCCGGCGGGCCTACGACGCCCTCGCCGACGGCTTCGGCGAAGGCTTCAACGGTCCGCTCCTGCTGGTCGCCGACCTCCCAAACGGAGCGGCAGACCTCGACACCCTGACCGACCTCCAAGCAGAGCTGGCGAGCACAGAAGGCGTCGCCACCGCCACCCCGCCAATCGCCAACGACGCGAGCACAGCCGCGATCATGCAGGTGATCCCCACCACCTCACCGCAAGACGAGGCCACCAGCGACCTGGTGCACCGCCTGCGTGACGACGTCTTGCCCGACGTGCTCGCGGGATCCGGCCTCGACCCGAAGGTCGGCGGGATCACCGCCGCGGCCATCGACTTCTCTGACTACGCAGCCGAGCGCCTGCCGATGTTCATCGGCGTGGTGCTGCTGCTCTCGTTCCTCCTGCTGATGGCGACGTTCCGCAGTGTGCTCGTGCCGATCAAGGCGGTGATCATGAACCTGCTCTCGATCGGCGCCGCCTACGGGGTGGTGGTCGCGGTGTTCCAGTGGGGCTGGGCCGCCGATCTGCTCGGCGTCGGGGACCCGGGCCCCGTCGAGGCGTGGGCGCCGATGATGCTCTTCGCCATCGTGTTCGGCCTCTCGATGGACTACGAGGTCTTCCTCCTGTCGCGCATGAAGGAGGAGTACGACCGCACGGGCGACAACGCGCTGGCGGTGGCCGACGGGCTCGCCTCGACGGCGCGTCTGATCACCGCTGCCGCGGCGATCATGTTCTTCGTCTTCGGCGGCTTCGTGCTCTCCGCCGACCGCGCCCTGCAGCTCTTCGGCATGGGCCTGGCGGTCGCAGTCCTGGTCGATGCCACGGTCGTCAGGCTCGTGCTGGTGCCCGCCACCATGGAGCTGCTCGGCGACAGGAACTGGTGGTTGCCGGGCTGGCTCGACCGAATCGTGCCGCGGGTGCACGTGGAGGGCCGACCCGAGCCCAAGCTCGTCATCGACGACGCCGCTGTTGACACGACGTCAGCAGCGGGCGACGACGACGACGCTCAGGACTTGGCGATGACGTCCTCACCGTAGCGGCTGAAGGCCTCGCGCTGGCCGGCGGGGTCGAAGGCCAGCGGCGGCACGATCACACGGCTGACGCCGAGGTCGGCCAGGGCCTTCACCTCGTCGAGGGCGCCCTTGCCGATCGCTCCGTTGCCGCCGGCGGTGATGGCGATGCTGTCGGGGTCGCGACCGTGCTCCACCGCGGTGCTGCGCACGATGTCGATCAGCTCCGCCAGCAGCTCGTGCTCACCGCGGCCGGGGAAGAACCCGTCGCCGATGCGCCCCGCCCGGCGAGCCGCAGCCTTGCTGTGCCCGCCGACGGTGATGGGCACGTTGGTCTGGGTCGGCTGGGGCCGGGAGATGGCGTTGGTGAAGGAGCTGTAGGTGCCCTGGTGCGTGGCCTTTTCCTGGGTCCACAGCGCCCTCAGCGCCTCGATGTGCTCGTCGGTGCGCTTGCCCCGGTCGGCGAAGGGGATGCCGAGGGCGTCGAACTCCTCCTCCAGCCAGCCCACGCCGATGCCCAGCTCCATCCGGCCGCCGGAGAGGCGATCGAGGGTGGCCACCTCCTTCGCGAGGGTCACCGGGTTGCGCTGCGGGAGGATCAAGATGCCGGTGCCGAGGCGGATCGTCGAGGTCGACGCGGCGACGTAGGTGAGCCAGATCAGCGGATCCGGGATGTCGAAGTCCTCGCCGCCGGGCATGCGGCCGTCGTCGCTGTAGGGGTACTGCGACTGGTAGCCGGCGGGAACCACCGTGTGCTCGACGGCCCACAGCGACTCGAAGCCCGCTTCCTCGGCGGCCTGGCCGATCGCCACCGCGCCCTCGGCGTGGGCCATCGGTCCGATGTTGGCGAACATGATCCCGAACTTCACTTGCCGTCCCCCTGGGTCGTCTTGCTGCGTCGTGGTGCTGGTTGAAACCTAGCGCTCGTTCAGTGGAGCGATGCCAGGAGAGGGACCGGTGGCTCAGGTCTGCAGGGGCAGCAGCGCGTCGGCCACGGCTGCCAGGTGCGCGTCCCAGTCGTCGGGCTCGGTGAGGGGGAGCACGACGAACTTCGACGCCCCGGCCTCGACGTGCTCGCCGATCCGCTGCGCCAGCGCGTCCATGCCCGCCGACACCAGCTGCGCCGGATCGACGTCGGGCCGGCGCTTGGCCAGCGCCGCGGCGACCACGTCGGGCACCGGGCCATCGCAGTAGGGGAGCAGCGCGCCGAAGTGCTCCGGGTCGATCTTGCGGTCGGCCTCGGACGCGTGGCGCTCGATGGCGGCGATGCCCTGCCTGACGTCATCGGGCGTGCAGAACGACGGCAGCCAGCCGTCGCCTAGCCGGCCGCAGCGACGCAGCTCCGACGGAGCGATCCCGCCGAGCCAGACCTCGAGCCGGTCCTGCGCGGGGAGGGGCTGCACGCGGGCGCCCTCGTAGCGGTGGAAGCGGCCGTCGTGGTCCACGACCTCGCCGTCCCAG
>DATCYI010000131.1:0-2137 GCA_036570385.1 Acidimicrobiales bacterium
CAGGTGGGCGAGCAGCGCCTGCTCGACCGCGGCGTGGTCGTCGGCCGCGGTGCCCTTGCCCCGCAAGCCCTCGAGGCGGCAGATGATGCCGGGCGTGCAGAAGCCGCACTGGCTGCCTCCGGTGTCGCAGAAGGCGTCGGCCCACCTGTCGCGCACCTCCGGGGCGAGGCCGTCGACGGTCGTGATGGATCGACCGGCGACCCGGCGGGCGGGCGTCACGCAGGCGACCCGCGGCTGGCCGTCGACCAGCACGGTGCAGCATCCGCACTGGCCCTGCGGGCTGCACCCGTCCTTCGGTGATCGCAGCCCTACCTCCTCGCGCAGCACGTCGAGCAACGAGCGGCCCTGGTCGGGCACCTCGATCTGCTGCCCATCTACCTCGAGCTGCAAGGGGGCACGACTGCTGGTGGCCATCTCCGGAGGATAGGTTCGAGCCGATGATCCCCCCGTCGTCAGGTTCGCTCAGCCGTCGTCGCTTCCTCACCGTCGCCGGTGGCGCAGCCGCAGGAGCCCTGCTGCTCGGCGCCTGCGGAGACGACGACGGAGGTTCCGTCTCGAGCGAGGGCGGTGACGACGACGGCACGACCACGACTGCCGTCGGCGGCGCGGTGGCCCTCGCCCAGTTCTTCGGCGGGCCGATGTTCGCCGCCGGCGAGCCGGTGCGGGCGCCCTTCGGGGTCTCCGACACGGAGGGCCTGCTGCCCACCGATGACACCCCGGAGCAGCTCACCATCAAGATCCTCGACCCCGACGGCGAGGAGGTCGACTCCGTCGAGGTCGCCCGGCGCTCCGAGGCCCTGCCCCGCGCCTACTTCCCGCTCACCTTCACGCCGCCGGCCGCCGGGGTCTACACCGCCCGCACCGAGATCGGCGGCTCAGCGGCCGAGATGGCGATCATGATCGACCAGGCGGCCGACCTCAGCGTCGTGAAGCCCGGCGACGCGATCCCCGCAGTCGCCACCCCCACGCCCACCGACGCCCGCGGCGTGAACCCGATCTGCACGGCCGAGCCGGCGTGCCCGCTGCACGACGTCTCCCTGGCCGATGCCTTGGGCGAGGGCCGGCCGATCGCGCTGCTGGTGGCCACCCCGGCGTTCTGCCAGATCGCGATCTGCGGGCCAGTGCTCGACGTGCTGCTCGAGGCGACCGGCGGCCATCCCGACGTCCGCTTCCTGCACGCCGAGGTCTACGCCAACCCGGGCGAGGGCCTGGAGGAGTACGCGCCGATCGTCTCCGAGCTCGGGCTGCACTTCGAGCCCTGCCTGCTGCTGATCGGCGCGGACGGCACCCTCGTGGAGCGCCTCGACACGATCTACGACCGCAGCGAGCTCGACGAGCGGCTCACCGCGCTGGTGTGATCGAGCCGCGTCGAATGGTGTCAGAGACCGTTCGACGCGTGGTGGCTAGCTGAAGGACTTGCCGCAGCCGCAGCTGCGCTGGGCGTTGGGGTTCTCGATCGCGAACCCGGCGCCCTGGAGGCCGTCCTTGTAGTCGAGCGTGGCGCCCTGCAGGAGGTCTGCGCTCGAGGGGTCGACGACCACCCGCACACCGCCTTCGTCAGTGAGCTTGTCGTCGTCGGCGACGTCGGTGTCGAAGAACATCTCGTAGCTGAAGCCCGAGCAGCCGCCGGGGCGGACGGCGACCCGGAGCGCGAGCTCGGGGGTGCCCTCGGCCTCGATGAGGTCCTTGACCTTGGTGGCTGCGGTCTGTGTGAGCGTGATCACGTCGTGGGTCCTCCTGCAGGGAGCTATCGACTCGTGTCGATGCTATCGGGGGGTGAGCGCGATCTCGACCTGGCACGGAGTGCGGTCGGCGAGATCGTGGAAGTCGACGACGGTGCCGTCGCCGCGGGCGTCGACGAACCCCTCTACGAGACCGCGGTGCAGCGCGCACACGATCTCGGGGTTCGACTCGGCCAGCTCGCGGAAGGGGCACCGGGTGAAGGCCACCGTGAGTCCGGCGTCGTCGACGACGGACTCCGGGTCGAAGCCGAGCGCGGCCAGCTCCGAGTCGAGGGCATGGCGGCAGCTCGAACCGCCGCGGTCGGGGCGGGCGGCATCGACGGCACCTGCCTCGCGGCCCGCCTCGAGCGCCTCGCTGGCCGGCACCCCGTAGGCGGAGGCCATCCGCAGCAGCA
>DATCYI010000132.1:0-7128 GCA_036570385.1 Acidimicrobiales bacterium
CTCGGTGGCCAGGGCGCACTCCCCGCCGGTGGTGGGCAGGCGCCACGTGCTCGCCTCCTCGACCTGCTCGAACCCCAGGTCCGCGAGCAGCGGCCTCGCCCACGGCGGGTGCCACGGCCGGCCCGTGGTGCCGGGCCGATCGAAGCCGTCGGCCAGCAGGCCCGGCTCGTCCTCTGGCTCGAAGGAGAGCGGACCAGTCATGGTCGTGCACCCCTGCTCCCGGAGCCACGCCGAGGCGGCGTCGACCAGCGCGGCGACCACGTCGGGGTCGTCAACCGTCGCGAGGAAGCCGAAGCGCCCCTCGGCGCCCGGTTCAGGCAGGTGGGCCACGATGCGCCCGGCGGGTCGGCCCAGCCGTCGAGCCATCAGGTACACCGCGTCGCCGTGCTCGAAGTACGGGTTGCGGTGGGGGTCCAGCCGGTAGCGCTCCCATGCCATGACCGGCGGCGCCCAGCGCCCGTCGTCGGCGTGCAGAGCCTGCGGCAGCTCCACGAAGCGCACCATGGCCTTGCCGCCGGTGACCTCCTCGACGGAGACGACGCCCCGCCCGCTCATCGGGTGCTGGGACTCAGCCGGCGGCGGCCGGGTCGACGATCCACAGCACGTTGTCAGCGCGGATGTGGCTGGCCGGGCAGGTGGGGTCGTCGGCGCGCACGCGAGCCAGCGCCTCGCGCTTCGACTCGCCCTCCACGGTCACGACCACGAGCCGGGCCCGCGAGATGCCGGTGTAGGTGAGGGTCATGCGCTGGTGCGGGTTGTTGCCGTGGGGGTCCTCGTTCATGACGACGAGCCGCCCGGGGTCGGCGTCGAGGGCCGCGGAGTCGGGGAAGAGAGAAGCCGTGTGGCCGTCGGGGCCGAGCCCGAGGTGGATCACGTCGAGCCGGCCGAGCTCGCCGAGGCCGAGCTGGTACGGGTCGGGGCCCTCGTCGCAGAACATCGGGAAGTTGGCGTTCACGGCGCCCACCCGTTCGAGGAGGGCCTCGCGCACGAGGCGGTAGTTCGACTCGGGGCTGTCGACCGGCACGCAGCGCTCGTCGCCCCAGTAGATGTCGACCTTCCACCAGTCGATCTGCGAGCCCGCGTCGTCGGCCAGCCGTTCGTAGCAGCGCCGCGCCGTGTCGCCGCCGGAGAGGGCGAGGGTGAACCCGTCGTTCGGGCGGCCGTGGAACGCCTCGATGATCCGCTCGGCGAACTCAGCCGGGACGTCATCGACGACGACGAGCTCACCGAACACGGATCAGGCCCCTGCCCCGAGCTCGGCAGCCTTCGTGTCGAGTGCCGTGATCAGCTCGTCGAAGGACTTCGAGAACGCCGCCACCCCCTGCTCCTCCAGCACCCGGGCGACGTCATCGAGGTCGACCCCGACCTCAGCCACCGCCGCGAGCGTGCGCTCGGCATCGTCGGGGTCGGCATCGATGGTGCGGGCCACCGTGCCGTGGTCGAGGAACGCGAGGAGCGTGTCGTCGGGCATCGTGTTGACGCTGTCGGGCCCGATCAGCTGATCGACGTAGAGCGTGTCGGGGTAGGCGGGGTTCTTCGTTGAGGTGGACGCCCACAGCGGCCGCTGCACCCGAGCTCCGCGCGCCACAAGGGCATCCCAGCGCGGCCCGGAGAACGTGGCCTTGAACCGGGAGTAGGCGACCTGGGCCTGGGCCACGGCGGCCTTGCCGCGCAGCGCCAGCGCGGCGTCGGTGCCGATCTCGTCGAGGCGCCGATCGACCTCGGTGTCGACCCGGGAGATGAAGAAGCTGGCCACGCTGGAGATCCGCGAGAGTTCGCCTTCGGCGGCCTCGAGGCCGGCCAGGTACGCCTCCATGACCTCGGCGTAGCGGTCGAGGCTGAAGATCAGCGTGATGTTGATGCTGCGCCCTTCGGCGATCATCGTGCGGATCGGGGCCAAGCCCTCGGCGGTGCCGGGGATCTTCACGTAGAGGTTGGGCTCGTCGATCGCCACGTGCAGGTTCCGCGCCGCGGCCTCCGTGCCGGCGCTGTCCCGGGCCAGCTCGGGGGCCACCTCCACCGACACGAAGCCGTCGAGGCCGTCGGTGGCGTCGTAGACGGGGCGCAGCAGCGCCAGCGCGCCTTCGATGTCGTGGGTGACCATGTCCCAGTAGGCGTCGCCCACGGAGCGGCCGGACGCGATCAGGTCGCCGAACTGCTCGTCGTAGTCGTTCCCGGAGCTGATCGCCTTCTGGAAGATCGAGGGGTTCGACGTGAGGCCGCGCACGCCGCGGTCGATCCAGCCGGCCAGCTCGCCGCCGGTGATCCATCCCCGGCGCAGGTTGTCGAGCCAGGGGCTCTGCCCGGCATCGGCCAGCTCGTGAAGACGGGTGCTCTCGGTCATGCAGGACCCTCCAGGTCGTCGATCAGCGACCGCGCCCGCTCGGCCACGTTGGCAGGGGTGAAGCCGAGCTCCTTGAGCACGACGTCGCCCGGGGCGGACGCCCCGAACCGGTCGATGCCCAGGCAGTCGTCGGCCCAGCGCTCCCACCCGTAGGTGACGCCAGCCTCGACCGCGAGGGTGGGCACCTCCGGCGGGAGGACCTCGTCGAGGAACTCCTCGGGCTGCTCGGCGAGGAGCTCCCAGCACGGCAGCGACGTGACCTGGGCGTGCACGCCCTCGGCGGCCAGAACCTCGGCCGCGGCGACGCACAGCGCCACCTCGCTGCCGGTGGCGACCAGCACGACATCGGGATCGGGCGAGGTGACCAGCACGTGGGCACCCCGCTCGAGGCTGACGCCGGCGGTGCCCTCGAGCACGGGCAGGTCCTGACGGGAGAGGATCAGCGCGGTGGGCCCGTCGTGGTCGACGGCGAGCCGCCACGCCGCGGCAGTCTCGTTGGCATCGGCCGGGCGGATCACCCGCAGCCCGGGGATCGCGCGCAGTGCGGCGACGTGCTCCACGGGCTGGTGGGTGGGGCCATCCTCGCCCACGCCCACGGAGTCGTGGGTGAACGAGTAGATCACCTTGGCCCCGGAGAGGGCAGCGAGGCGGATGGCGGGCCGGCAGTAGTCGGAGAACACCAGGAACGTGCCGCCGACGGGCAGCACGCCGCCGTGGAGCGCCATGCCGTTCATCACCGCGGCCATGGCGTGCTCGCGGATGCCGAAGTACACCTGGCGCCCGCCCTGCTCGGTGAGGCTCTGGACGCCGTGGCCCTTCAGCACGGTGCCCGTGTTCGAGGTGAGGTCGGCACCTCCGGCGACGAGCCCGGGCACGACGTCGGCCAGCGCCTGCACGCACGCACCGCTCGCCTTGCGGGTGGCCACCGACTCGCCGGCTTCCCAGGTGGGGAGCGCGTCGGCCCAGCCCGGCAGGCCGCTGGCGCCCCAGGAGGCGTCGAGCGCGGCGCGGTCGCCGTCGAAGGCGTCGAGCCGCTTGGCCCAGGCCTCGCGCTCCTCGACACCGCGGCGACCGGCGGAGCGGTAGAGCTCGACCACGTCGTCGGGCACGAAGAACGTCTCGTCCTCCGGCAGCCCCATGACGGCCTTGGTGGCGGCGATGTCGTCGTCCTTCAGCGCGTAGCCGTGCGCCTCGTGGTCGTCGGTCTTGGTGGGGGAGGGGTGGGCGATGTGGCTGCGAAGGATCACCAGCGAGGGGCGGTCGTCCTCGGCGATCGCGTCCCGCAGGCCCTGCTCCAGCGCATCGAGGTCGTCGGCGGCCTCGCCGAGCTCGAGCACGTGCCAGCCGTAGGCGCGGAAGCGCCCGGCGGCGTCGTCGGAGAGCGCGAGGTCGGTGGGCCCGTCGATCGAGATGTGGTTGTCGTCGTAGACGCAGACGAGGCGACCGAGCCCCAGGTGGCCAGCGAGGGACGCCGCTTCGTGGGACACGCCCTCCGAGAGGTCGCCGTCGCCGACGATGCAGTAGGTGCGGTGGTCGACCACGTCGGCACCGAAGCGAGCGCGCAGCTGCCGCTCCGCCAGCGCCAGGCCGACCGCGTTGGCGATGCCCTGGCCGAGCGGACCGGTGGTGACCTCGACGCCGGCAGTGTGGCCGTGCTCAGGGTGCCCTGGTGTGCGGCTGCCCCACTGCCGGAAGTCCCTCAGGTCGTCGAGCGTGAGGTCGTAGCCGGTGAGGTGGAGCATCGAGTAGAGCAGGATCGACGCGTGCCCAGCCGAGAGCACGAAGCGGTCGCGGTCGGGCCACTCGGGCTCCGCTGCGTCGTAGCGCATGATGCGGGTCCAGAGGACGTGGGCCAGCGGGGCCAGGGCCATGGCGGTGCCCTGGTGGCCGGATCGGGCTGCGTGGGGGGCGTCCATGGCCAGGCCACGGACGACGTTGATGGCTCGCTGCTCGAGCTCGGGCGCGGTCACGCAGCCACCCTACAAGAGCCCCTCGTCGGCCCTCGCTGGGTACCCTCCCCGTCGTGGCCCAGCCCGAAGCAGCACTCACGACGCGCGAGGCGATCCTCGCTGAGGCGCGCCACTGCTTCGCCGAGCGGGGCTTCGACGGCACCTCCCTGAACGACATCGCGGCCGGCGTCGGCATCCGCCGCCCGAGCCTCCTGCACCACTTCGCGTCGAAGGAGGCGATCTACCGGGAGGTCTTCGAGCGCTCCCTGTCCGACTGGGCCATCCGGATCGAGAGCGCGTCGGGCGTGCCGAACCAGGAGGGCTGGGAGAAGGTCGATCACGTGCTGCGGATCGCCTTCGACTTCTTCCGCGAGAACCCCGAGTTCATCCGCATGATGCGGCGCGAGGCGCTCGACGACCAGGGCCACCTCGGCGTCGACCTCGGCACCGTCCTGAAGCCCTACTTCGAGCGAGCGGTGGGCTTCTTCGACCAGGAGATGGGGGCCGGCCGCTTCCGCAAGCACGACAGCGAGCAGCTCATCATCACCGGCCTGGGCGCCATCCTCGGCTACTTCTCCGACGTGCCGTTCCTGCAGGGCGTGCTCGGACGCGACCCGATGTCCGACGAGATGCTCGACATCCGCCTCGGCCACGTCCGCGACTTCTTCCGCGCCGCGCTCGAGCCACAGCTCGAGGCCTGACCGGTCGTCCGGCGTCACGGGGCCGCACCGCGCCGGCACTACCCTGCCGCCCCATGCCCACCCTCTCCGAGGCCGACTCCAAGGCCCTGCTGGCCCGTCACGGCGTGGCGTTCCCCGCTGAGCACGTCGTGGCCACCGCTGCCGAAGCGGTCTCCGCCGCCGCCGACACCGGCTACCCGGTCGTGCTGAAGCTGGGCGGCGACGCCATCGCCCACAAGACCGAACGGGGCCTGGTGCGCCTCGGGCTGCGGGACGACGACGCCGTGCGGGAGGCCGCCGAGGCGCTCCTCGCCGCCGCCCGCCCGGAGGACGGCGAGGTGCACCTCCTCGTCGCTCCGATGCTGGCCGGCAACCGCGAACTGATCGCCGGTCTGCACCACGACGAGCAGTTCGGCATGACGGTGATGCTCGGCGTCGGTGGCGTGCTGGCCGAGGCGGTGGCCGACGTCTGCTTCCGGCTCGTGCCGATCGAGCGACTCGACGCCGAGGAGATGATCGACGACCTCGCCACGCAGCGCCTGCTGGGCGAGTTCCGGGGCGAGCCGGCGGTCGACCGCGAGGCCCTCGTCGACGTGCTCGTCGGGCTGTCGGCCGCGGCGGTGGCCGACGACGCCATCGTCAGCGCCGACCTCAACCCGCTGATCGTCGTCGACGGCAAGCCTGTGGCAGTGGACGCGCTCGTGGAGGTGGCCCGATGACCGTCGACCTCGATCGCTTCTCCGCCCTTTTCGATCCCCGGGGCGTGCTCGTCGCCGGCGTGTCGACCCACCCGGGCAAGTTCGGCTTCGTGAGCCTCCACAACATCCTCGCCTCGGGCTACCAGGGCAAGGTGTTCGGTTCGAGCCGCGAGGCCGGCGAGGTGCTCGGCGTGCCGATCGTCGCCGACCTCGCCGACCTGCCCGACGGCGAGATCGACCTCGTGTTCGTGTGCACCCCGGCCCCGGCCAACCCCGACCTGCTGCGGGCCTGCGCCAAGAAGGGCATCCGGGCCGCGTTCATCGCCTCCGCTGGCTACGGCGAGGCCGGTGAGGAGGGCATCGCCATGCAGGCGGAGCTCGTGGCCCTGGCTGACGAGCTCGGCATGGTCGTGGCCGGCCCCAACGGCCAGGGCGTCGTGTCCACGCCCGCGAACCTCTGCGCCCAGATCGTGGCGCCCTACCCGCCGGCCGGGCGCATCGGCGTGGCCAGCCAGTCGGGCAACTTCATCTCCTCGTTCATGAACTACGCCGTCCAGACGGGCGTGGGTGTGAGCCGAGCGGTGTCCGCGGGCAACGCCGCGGCGGTCACCATCCCCGACTACCTCGACTACTTCGCGGCCGACGACGCCACCGGCGTCGCTCTGGCCTATGTCGAGGGCGTGCCCGAGGGGCGTGCCTTCTTCGAGCGCACTCGCGCGGTCGCCGCCCAGCAGCCGCTGGTGCTGGTGAAGGGCGGCGCCACGGCCGGCGGTCAGCGCGCCGCCGCCTCCCACACCGGTTCGCTCGCCAGCGACGACCGCGTGTTCGACGGCATGTGCCGCCAGGCCGGCATCACCCGCGTCGACACCATCGAGGGTGCCTTCGAGGTCGCCGCCACCTTCGCGTCGCAGCCTCTCCCCAAGGGCAACCGCACGGTGGTCCTCACCACCGCCGGCGGCTGGGGCGTCGTCACCGCCGATGCGATCACGCGCAGCTCGCTGGAGCTGATGGCTCTGCCCGACGACCTGCGGGCCGCGCTCGACGAGAAGCTCCCGCCCCGCTGGAGCCGCAACAACCCCGTCGACCTCGCCGGCGCCGAGACCCGCGACACCATCCCGGAGGTGATCGAGCTGATAGTCGGCCACCCCGACGTCGATGCCGTGATCTACCTCGGCCTCGGCATCCAGTCGAACCAGGCCGCCCTGATGCGCGGCGGGCCCTTCTACCCGGACCACGGGCTCGAGCGGATCGTCGACTACCACGAGCGCCAGGACGCCCGCTTCGCCCAAGCGGCAGCCGACGCCTCCGAGCGCTACGACAAGCCGGTGCTCACCGCCACCGAGCTGGCCGTCACCCACCCGGACAACGCCGGGCCGGCGGCCGTGCGGGCCACCGGGCGGCTCTGCTACCCCTCGGCCAACCGGGCGGTGGCGGCCCTCGACCACCTCTGGCAGCGG
>DATCYI010000133.1:0-1750 GCA_036570385.1 Acidimicrobiales bacterium
CCGGGCTTACGTTGTCCTCAACCAATCAGTTGAGGAAGGGGCCGGCAGTGGAGGACGACCAGCTGTCACGGGTGTTCGCCGCTCTGGCCGACCCGACGAGGCGCGACATGGTCGCTCGCCTCGCGGTGGGCGACGCCACGGTCGGTGACCTGGCCGAGCCCTACGACGTGTCGGTTCAGGCGGTGTCCAAGCACATCAAGGTGCTGGCCGACGCCGGCCTGGTGACCCAGCGCAAGGATGCGCAGCGCCGGCCCTGCCACCTCGAAGCGGAGGTCTTCGACCTGATGACCAAGTGGATCGAGCGATACCGCCAGCAGGCCCAAGAGCGCTACGAGCGCCTCGACGTCGTCCTCGCAGAGATGCAGCGCGACGAAGGTTTCCAACAACCAAGCAGCACCCGACAAGGAGAAGCATCATGACCACCACCAGCCAGCGCTACCAGGCCACCATCGAGGCCGACCCCGACGTGCCGATCATCCGGATCAGCCGCGACTTCGACGCCACGCCGGCCCAGCTGATGCGGGCCCACACCGATCCTGAGCTGTTCGCCCGCTGGGTCGGACCTGACGGCATGGACACCAAGATCCTCGAGTGGGACGCGACCACGGGCGGCCGGTGGCGCTACGTCGCCGGGCGCGACGCCGAGGAGTACGGGTTCCACGGCTCCTTCCACGAGGTGGGCGACGACGTCATCGTCCAGACCTTCACCTTCGACGGCCAGCCCGACGGCGTGTCGCTGGAGACCCTCCGGTTCGAAGACCTCGGCGACGGGCGCACCCGCCTCCACGCGCAGTCGCTCGTCGACAGCTTCGAGGGCCGCGACGCCTGGCTGGCCAGCGGCATGGAGACGGGCGTCGATCAGGGCTACGCCAAGCTCGACGCCCTCCTACCCGAGCTCTGATGCCGGACCCGCAAGACGCGGCCGCCGAGCACCGCCGGGTGGCCCGGGCCTTCACGGCCACCGTCGAGGGCGCCGCCCCCGAGGCGTGGGACCACCCGGCGCCGCCCGAGGGCTGGGTGGCCCGCGACGTCGTGCGCCACCTGGTCGAGTGGCTTCCGGCGTTCCTCGAGCGCTCCACCGGGATCGAGCTCCCAGCGGGACCCTCGGTCGATGACGATCCGGTCGGGGCGTGGCGGGCTCACACCGACGCCGTGCAGGTGCTGCTCGACGACCCGGCGATCGCCGACTGCGAGCACGACCTCCCGCACATCGGCACCATGAGCCTCGCGAGCGCCATCGACATGATCTACACGGCGGACGTGTTCCTCCACCGCTGGGACCTGGCACGGGCCACCGGTCAGGACGAGACCCTCGACGCCGACCGGTGCGCCGAGATGCTCGAGGGGATGCTGCCGATGGACGAGGTCCTGCGCCAGAGCGGCCAGTACGGCCCTCGCGTCGAGGTGCCCGACGACGCCGACGTGCAGACGAAGCTCCTCGCCTTCATCGGCCGCGAGCCCTGACCCTGCGCGGCTCGGATCAGGTCCGGGTCTCGTAGGCGAAGAGGGGATCGGGGTCGCCGGGGCCGGTCACCTGCCAGTCGCCGTCGCGTCGCTGGCACGGGTACCAGCGGCCGCCGCGGCTGAGGCGCACCTGCACCCCGCCGGGCAGCGAGAGGTGGTCGCCGGAGCGACGCACCCGCACCACGTCATCAGTGAGGAGCTGGCGGGCCTCCTCGACGTCCGCGGCCGGGGGGTGCCACCCGTCGTCGAGCACGCTCAGGGCATCGGCGCCGCCGTGCTCCCAGGT
>DATCYI010000134.1:0-5893 GCA_036570385.1 Acidimicrobiales bacterium
CGCCGTGCGCCGCGGCCGCGGCGACACCGCTGGCGGCGCGGCCGACGCCCTCCAGGCGCTGTGGCTGGCCCTCGGGATCGGCATCGCGGTGTCGGCGCTGATCGCCATCGCCGCTCCCTGGCTCATCGCCCTCATCGGCGACGACCCCGCGGTGGTCGACCAGGGCATCACCTACCTGCGGGTGAGCGTCGTGGGCGTGCCGTTCCACTTCGTCACCATCGCCTGCATCGGGTACCTCTACGGCCTGCCCGACACAACGCGGCCGTTCCAGGTGCTGGCTGCGTCGACCGCCACGAACCTGGTCGTGGAGCTCGTGCTGGTCTTCGGCCTCGACTGGGGGATCGCCGGCAGCGCGTGGGGCACGGTCGTCGCCCAGCTGCTCAGCGCGACGGTGCTGCTGCTGATCGTCGTGCCCCGCCTGCGCTCCGACGGGCTGCACCGGCTCGTGGTGGTGCCGTCGGTGATGTGGGACGTCATCAAGGTCGGCGCCCACCTCGTCCAGCGCACCGCCTTCCTGCTGGCGACCCTTGCCGTGGCGACGGCCGCCGCCAGCCGCGTCGGGACGGTGGAGCTGGCCGCCCACCAGATCGCCGCGCAGCTGTTCCTGTTCCTGGCCATCGGCGTCGACATGTTCAAGGTGTCCGGCCAGTCGCTGGTGGGCAACGCGCTCGGAGCCGGGCGCCTCGACGAGGTGCGCGACGTGGTCGATCACCTCTACTGGTGGGCCTGGCGGGCCGGCCTGCTGCTCACCGTCGCGACCCTCGCCCTGTCTCCGGCGCTGCCTTGGATCTTCAGCGACGACGGCGAGGTGCGCCGCGCCGCGACGGTGGCGCTGGTCATCCTGGCCGTGATGCAGCTGCCCGCGGCGCTGACGTTCGTGCTCGACGGCGTGCTGATGGGCGCCCACGACTTCCGCGACCTCCGCTGGCAGACGACCATCGCCTTCGTGGCCGTGCTGCCGATCTTCGGTGCGGTCCTGGCCCGCCCGTCGCTCGGGATCGTCACGGTGTGGCTCGGCATGCTCGTGTGGATCTGCGCCCGAGCGCTCAAGAACCACAGCCGCGTCCAGGGCGACGCCTGGCTGACCAGCACCGACGCCATCAGGTAGTGCTTGCCTCATTGTTCTGGTATAACTAGAACAATGCTCATCAAGGTCGATGCCGGGTCGGGCGAGCCGCTGTTCGCCCAGATCGCCGCCCAGGTGCGGGCGGCCATCGCCGGCGGTCGCGTGGTCGAGGGCGATCGCCTCCCGCCGGCCCGCGAGCTGGCCGAGTCGCTCGGCGTCAACATGCACACGGTGCTGCGGGCCTACGGCGACCTGCGCGACGAGGGTCTCGTCGACATGCGTCGGCGCCGCGGAGTGATCGTCCGCGCCGCGGGCGACACCCGGGCCCGGCTGCTGGAGCTGGCGCGAGAGCTGAAGGCCGAGGCCGCCCGCCAAGGCCTGACCAAGACCGAGCTCAGGAAGCTCATCGAGGAAGTAGGAGGGTGAACATGGCTGAACGCACGAGGCGGCTGCTGCTCGGTGTGGTCCTGCCGATCGTGATCCTGGGGCTGGCGGTCCTGCCGTGGATCGTCGGCTGGGGCGATCTCCCGGCAACGGTGGCCACGCACTTCGATGCCGGCGGAGCGGCCGACGGGTCCGCGCCTCGAGCTGTGCAGGCGGCGGCCAGCGCTCTCGCCGGCCTCGCCGCTGCCGCGCTCCTGGCCCGCACGTCGCGGCGGCGCCCCGACGACGTCGACCGATCGGATCTGTGGACCACCTCCGCTCAGGCAGGGGTCTGGGCGTTCCTCGGCGTGCTCATGGGCGTCGTCTCCGTGCAGATCGTCTCTGCCAACCACGGCCTGGCCGACTGGCACGACGCTCGGCTCGGCCTCGGCTGGGTGGTCGCCGCCATCGTCGCCAGCATCGGCGCTGCCGCGCTGGCGGTGACCATCGCCCAGGGCCTCGCCCCGGAGACCGCTTCGAGCGCAGCACCGGTGGCCGGCGTGCCGCTCGCCACGGGGGAGCGAGCGGTGTGGTTCGGCCACGCCCGGAGCAAGGGCTTCCTCGTCGGCGGCCTGGCTCTCGTGGTGGTCGCCGGCGTCGTGCTCGCCCTCGTCGGCATCACCGGCGGCCTCGGCCTCACGCTGCTCCTGGTCGGCCTCGTCCTGAGCCTGTTCTCGTCGGTAGAGGTGCGGGTCGACGGAGTTGGCGTCCACGTGCGCTCGGGCGCCGTGCCAGGAGTGCGGGTCGAGCTGCCGCTCGCCGAGATCGTTGCCGCCCGCACCATCGACCTGAACCCCATGGGCTGGGGTGGCTGGGGCTATCGCGGCAGCCTGCGCCTGTTCCGCCGCGCCGCCTGGGTGCTCCGCGCCGGCCCCAGCCTGGAGCTCGAGCTCTCCGGTGGCCGCCGCTTCGCGGTCACCGTCGACGGCGCCGAAGACGCCGCCGCCCTCGTCAACGCCCTGCTCGCCCAGACGACCTGAGCCCGTGCACACCCCCACCCCTTACGAACCTGCGGCCGAAGCTCGCGGTTTCCCGCGAAGAATGGCCGCAGGTTGCATGTGGGTTGGGTGTGTAGCTGTCGCTGGGCAACTCAGAGCTGCCAGCGGACGGGGGACTCGGGGTCGTAGGACGCGAAGGTGCCGGTGCGGATCGATGCCTGGAGGTGGCGGGCCAGGCGCGGGTGGTACTGGTCGAGCCGGCGGATGGTCGACCGGATGCGCTGGGTGACCGCGGAGCGGGCTCGCTCGGCCGATGACCCAGTGCTGCGAGCCCGGCCCCGCAGCCCGAGCGCCTCGGTCAGCTGGTCGACCAGCGCATCCAGCTCCAGGCGGGCCCGGTCGGCGCGGCCTCGGTCGTTGGCGTCATCGGCCTCGTCGACCTCCGCCTGGAGCTCGCGCACCCGCGCCTCGTAGGCCCGGCGAGCGGTGTCGTCGAGCTGCGGGCCGGTGCCGCTCTCGTCGACGCCGGCGCCGATCAGCTCGAGGCAGTGGACCTCCCGTCCGGCCTCCCGCACGAGGCGGGCCAGGTCGTCGAGGCCCTTGGTGTGCTTGACGGTGACGATGTCTCCGCCGAAGCCGACCTCCCACAGCTCGCCGGCGCGACGAAGCACCCCGACCCGGTCGTCCGCCGCGTGGCTGGCGTCCGCCGGCGGGCCGTCCTCCCGGTGAGCGAGGTCGCCCAGCTCGGTGCGGGCGAGCAGGATCGCCTGGCGAGGTGTCAGCAGCCGTCCACCCTCGGCGTCGATCGGGAAGAGCTCGTGGCCGACGCTCGCGGTGATGCTCACCACCGGCATCGCCAGAGCCGTCGCCGCCAGGTCGCGCCCGGCCTCGATGCGCCCGGCGCGCTCGAGGATCGCCGCTGCTACGTCGAACACCGTGCGCAGCTCGTTGGTGGAGCCGCGGCTCAGCAGCTGCTCGAGCAGTCGGCTCACGTGGCCGGCCGCCGCGCCAAGGTCGCCGGCGAGGAGCGAGGCGAGGGCCAGTGCCCGCCGGGTGGCGTCGGATCCGGCGTGGTAGCCGATCGCATCGCTGGCCTTCAGCGCCTGCTCGAGGACGCCCGTCGCCTGGACCGGGTCGACCCGAAGGAGGATCGACCCCTCGATCGCGCAGGTCCACGCTGTGGACAGCTCGAGGTCGGCCGCTTCGGCCGCGTGGCGGGCGTCGGCGATGGTGCTGAGGGCGTCGTCGATCCGGCTGAGGTCGGCGAGGATCTGGGCGCGGGCCGACTCCGCCTCGATCGCCATGGCGGCGAGGCCGAGCGTGCGGGCCGCGTCACGGGTGGCGGCGAAGCACTCCAGCGCAGCCTCCGCGTCGCCGCTGGCGCGCTGAGCTTGGGCGATGGCTCGTCGCAGCGTCGCCCCCGCGTACGGGGAGCGCTCGGCCGCGTCGAGCATCTCGGTGGCGAGCCTGATGGCGCTGTCGTCGTCGCCGAGCATGTAGCGGCAGGTGGCAGCGGTGGCAGCGACGTCGGCGAGGAGCGGGTTGGTGGTGTCGGGCCAGCGGAGCAGGATCTGCTCGGCCAGATCGCCGATCTCCTCCGTGTGGGCCTGATGGATGACGCCCCACAGGGCCGCTCCCATGAGCATGGCGTGGTCGGGCTCGTCGTGGGCCAGGCACCAGCGCAGCGCGGCCGCGGTCGAGTCGTAGAGCGCCAGGAGGTCGTTCAGCGCTGACGCCGCCCATCCGCGTGCTCCATCGGCAACGACGCCGGCGATCAGTGCCGCCACGTGGCCGACGAAGCGCGCCTCCACCGCCTCCACGAGACCTGCGCCGGCGAGCTGCTCCCTCCCGTAGGTGCGGAGCGTCTCCAACATCCGGTAGGTCGTGGGGCCGCTGGCCGGGGGTGGCTCGGCGACCAGCATCGAGGCGGCGACCAGCGCGCCCAGCAGGTCCTGGGTGTCGGCCATCTCGGTGGCGTCGTCGCCGGCCACCGCGTGGGCGAAGCTCGCGGTGAACGGGCCGGGCACCACGGAGAGCCGGGTGAAGGCGCGACGCTCCGGCTCGCCGAGCAGCTCGTAGGACCAGTCGACCGCGGCGCTCAGGCTGCGGTGCCGGGCGACGCTGCGGCGTCGTGGCCGATCGAGCACGCCGAGGTCGGCATCGAGCCGCTGGAGGATCTCGCTCGGCGACAGCGACGACGTGCGCGCCGCTGCAAGCTCGATGGCCAGGGGTACGCCGTCGAGCTGCCGGCACAGCTCCGCCACCGCGTCGGAGGGCTCGAGGACGACACCCGCGTCGGCGGCTCGCTCGAGGAACAGCCGAACCGACGGCGCATCGATCGACCCGGTGGGGGGCAGGGCCAGCGGTCCGAGGGGCACGATCGTCTCGCCCGGGAGCTCCAGCGGCGTGCGGCTGGTGGCGAGGAAGGTGGGCATCTGGCACGCCTCCAGCAGCAGCTCGACCGCCTCCGCGGCGGCGTCGACCACGTGCTCGCAGTTGTCGAGGAGCACGAGGATCGACCGATCGCCCGGCGCGTCGAGGAGCGCGGCGAACGAGCCGTAGCCGAGCTGCGTGGCTATCGACTCGTTGAGGCCGTCGACCGTGTCGATGCGGGTGAGGTCGACGTGCACGACGCCCTCGCCGTAGTCGCCGGCCGTGGCGGTGGCCGCGGCCCGGGCCAGGGTGGTCTTGCCGATCCCGCCCGGTCCCACGACCGTGACCAGGCGCCGGTCGCGCAGGCGGTCGGCCACGAGGGCCAGCTCCGCGTCACGCCCGATCGGGAACATCGGCGCGAAGCGTACGTGCCGCCGTCACATCGTGAGACGAGGATTCACGCCCCTGTTACTGGCAGCCGGGAGCGACCCGGCCCCGAACAGGAGCTGTTCACCATGGATCTGACCCAACGACTCTGCGACGCCACCACCGGCACGCTCGAGCTCTTCGCCGTCCACCTCGGACGCGAGCTCAGCCTCTACGACGCCCTCGACAGACACGGCCCCGCGACGCCGACCGAGCTGGCCGCCCGCGCCGGCATCGCCGAGCGCTACGCGCAGGAGTGGCTGGAGCAGCAGGCGGTCGCAGGCTTCCTCACCGTCGTCGACGGCTCCGCGGCCACCTCCGACGCCGACCGCCGCTTCCAGCTGCCCGCCGAGCACCGCGGCGCCCTGGTCGACCCCGTCGACGGCGACCACGTAGCGCCGTTCACGTCGATGCTGGTCGGCGTCGCCGGCGTGCTCGACGAGGTGGCGACCGCCTACCGCACCGGCGGAGGCGTGCCCTACGAGAGCTATGGCGCCGACTTCCGCCACGGGCAGGGCGGGGTCAACCGTCCCGCCTTCACCAACGACCTCGTCAAGGCGTGGCTGCCCGCGGTGCCCGGCCTCGACGAGCAGCTCGACGGTGGCCGCGTCGCCGACCTCGGCACCGGCGTCGGCTGGTCGGCCATCGCCGTCCAGGCGGCCTGGCC
>DATCYI010000135.1:0-9084 GCA_036570385.1 Acidimicrobiales bacterium
GATCCTCACCGGCGTGCTGCTCGCAGCCGAGCCCGGTGGCCTGCGGCTCGTCGCCACCGACTCCTACCGCCTCGCCATGCGCGACCTGCCCGGCACCACGGTGCTGGCAGAGGGCCAGCAGGTGCTGGTGCCGTCCCGGGCCCTGCAGGAGCTGGCTCGCGTGCTCGGCGGCGGCGAGACCCTCAGCGTGCGGCTCGGCGAGCGCGAGGCCAGCTTCGAGGTGGCCGGCACCCGGCTCACGACCGTGCTCATCGAGGGCGAGTTCCCGCCCTACGAGCGCCTGATCCCCCAGGCCCAGCCCAACCGCCTCACCGTCGGGCGCGAGGCGCTCCTCGAGGCCGTGCGCCGCGTGAAGCTCCTGGCCCGGGAGGCCACGCCCGTGCGCCTGGCCATGTCGAGCGACGGTCTCGAGCTGGTGGCGGTCACCCAGGACGTGGGCCAGGCCCACGAGTCGATCGACGCCAAGTTCGAGGGCACCGAGCTCACGGTGGCGTTCAACCCGGAGTACCTGCTGCAGGGCATCGAGGTGGCGCCCGGCGACGAGGTCACCATCGAGTCGGTCGACGCCCTCAAGCCCGCCCTGCTGCGGGCGCCCGAGCACCCGGAGTTCCTCTACCTGCTGATGCCCGTCCGGGTTTCGTGATCGGAAGCGGAGCTTCCTCCACGAGCCTGCGGTGACGCCTTCGGCGTCATTGGAGCGTCCTCGGCGGCGGAGCCGCCTGCGGCGCATCCCTGGGGTCGTGTGGCCCGGCCAGCAGGTGCTGGCGTGAAGCTCGACCGGGTGTGGCTCACCGACGTGCGGTCCTACGAGTCGGCCGAGATCCTGCTGGCCCCGGGGCTGACCGCGCTGCTCGGTGACAACGGCCAGGGCAAGACGAACGTGCTCGAGGCCATCGCCTGGCTGGCGACGCTGTCGTCGTTCCGGGGCGCGCCGACCGACGCCATGATCCGCCAGGGGGCCCAGCAGGCGATCATCCGGGCCGAGGGCGAGCGCGAGGGTCGGTCGATCCTGATCGAGGCTGAGCTGGTCGGCAGCGGCCGCAACCGGGTGCTGGTGAACCGCCAGCCCCTGAAGCGGGCCCGGGACCTGCTCGGCGTGCTGCGGGTGACGGTGTTCGCTCCGGACGACCTCGACCTGGTGAAGGGCGGACCGTCAGAGCGCCGCCGCTACCTCGACGACGCCCTGGTGGCGTCGCACCCCCGCTACGACGCCTTGCGCAGCGAGGTCGACAAGGTCCTCAAGCAGCGCAACGCCCTGCTCAAGGGGGCCGGCGGCCGCCTCGACGAGAGCGCCGCGTTCACGCTCGACGTGTGGGACGCCAAGCTGGTCGAGTCGGGCGGCAAGCTGGCGTCGGCCCGCCAGAACCTCCTGGCCCGCCTGGCGCCGGTGCTGTCGCAGACCTACGACGCCGTCGCCAACCGACCCGCTGAGGTGGAGGCCGGCTACGACGCCGAGTGGGGGGCGCTCGGCCTGGCCGAGGCCCTCGCCGCGTCTCGCACCGACGACGTGCGCCGCGGCGTCTCGACGGTCGGCCCGCACCGCGACGACGTCGTGCTGTCGATCGGCGGGATGCCGGCGCGCACCCATGCGTCGCAGGGCGAGCAGCGCTCGCTGGCGCTGGCCCTGCGCCTGGCCGCCCACCACGTCATCACCGACGTCACCGGCTCCGCTCCGATACTGCTGCTCGACGACGTGTTCTCCGAGCTCGACCCCGACCGCTCCGACGCCCTGCTGGCCAACCTCCCGGCCGGCCAGACGCTCCTCACGAGCGCCTCCGGCCTGCCCCCCAAGGCCGACCCCGAGCTGATCCTGCGCATCTCCGCCGGCGCCATCACCCCCGACCCCCCGCCAGACGCCACGCCGGACCCGGACCCCACCTGAGAGATCGAACCTGCGCCCCCAAACCCGTCGTTTTCGACGTAAAAGGGGCGCAGGTTCGCGGCGGTGGCTGTTGTTCGTTGGCGCCGAGGCCCAGGGCCGGGCGTCAGTCGGGGGTGGGGAGCGGGCGTTCGCTGGCCAGCGCGACGATGATGTCGCCGGCCGCGGGGTTGAGGGTCTGGCCGTCGCTCGGGAGGACGAGGTCACCGGAGCGGATGAGGGCGAGCAGCGCGGCGCCCGGGTTGCGCTCGCGGTAGTCGTCGAAGGTGAACTGCTCGCTGACGCGGGTGCCGCGGATCCGTGCTCCTGCGGCGATGCGCTGCTCGATGGTGGCGGCGTCGGGCCAGCCGAGCGCCCGCCCCTCCACGTGGTCGTCGTCGTCAGCCGGGAGCTGCCAGGTGTTGGATCGCCCGAACGAGCTGCGAAGGCGTTCGACGGCCAGAGCGTTGACCTCGTGGCTCTTCGTCAGGGCGAGCAGGTGCCCGATGCCCTCGAGCTCGAGCTCGCCGCGGACGCGGGGCGACAGGATCGAGCCGTGCACCGTGTCCTGACCGGCCCAGCGCGCCGTCATCACCTTGGCGCGGTCGCGGTCGATCAGCAGAGCGCGCAGGCCGTGCTCGCGCAGCACCTCGGCCAGCCGGGTGCCCCACTGGTGGGCCCCGACGATGAGCACGCCGCTGCGGTCGGGCTCTGCCACCTGGAGGCGCCGGCCCACCCAGCGGGCGCCGATGCCGTAGACCACGATCGTGCCGATCAGGACGGTGATGACCGCCCCGGCGAAGCGGTCGGCTCCCTCGATGCCGGCCTGGTCGACCCGGATGGCGAAGACGGAGGCGATGGCGGCGGCGACGATGCCGCGGGGCGCCACGCACGCGAGGAAGAGGCGCTCTCGCCACGAGAGGCCCGATCGGATCGTCGAGACCGCGACGGCAAGGGGCCGGGCCACCAGCACGGCGACCACGAGCAGGAGGAGGTTCCCGGCCAGGTCGGCGCGCACGACGTCGAAGTCGAGGCGGGCGGCCAGGAGCAGGAAGAGCGAGGACAAGACGAGCACCTGGAGGCTCTCGGCGAACTCCAGCACCGCGTCGATGTCGACGTAGGTCTGGTTGGCCAGCACCAGTCCGAGGACGGTGACCGCCACGAGGCCCGACTCCTCCTGGAAGTGGTCAGACACCGCGAAGGTGAGCAGGACCATGGCCACCACGGCCGGCTGGCGGAGGTGGTCGGGCAGCAGGAAGCGGCCCAAGCCCACGAGCAGCGCGCCGGCGCCGAGCACCGCTATGCCGGCGCCGACAACTGCGATGGTGCCAAGCGTGAGGACCGTGTCGCTCAGGGCCGTCTCGAGCTGGTCGGCGATCAGCAGCTCGAACACGACGATCGCCGCCGCCGCACCGATCGGGTCGATGATGATGCCCTCGGCCCGCAGGATCGCGCCCACCCGTCCCCGGGGCCTCACCTGCTGCAGGAGCGGGCCGATGACCGTCGGTCCGGTGACGATGAGGTTGGCGCCGATGAGCGCGGCGATCCCCCGGTCGACCTCGAGCACGCTCGTGGCCACGATCCAGAGGATGAGGAAGGTGATCGCGGCGCCGAGCGTGCAGAGCAGGACGGTGGCGCGCCCGGCCTCCTTCAGCTCCCGTCGTCCCAGGCCGAGGCTGCCCTCGAAGAGGATGAGCGCCACCGAGAGCGACACGACCGGGAAGAGGAGGTCGCCGAGCAGCTCGTCGGGGTCGAGCACATCGGTGGCGCCGAGGGCGGCTCCCACCCCCAGGAGCACGAGGATCGAGGGGAGTCGCAGCCACCAGGCCAGCCACTGGGCCACGATGCCCACCGCACCGACGCCGGCCAGCAGGAGCAGCTGGTCGTGTCCCACGGGGCCGCAACCTACCCATCGCAGCAGGCTGCAACCGACACGTAGGCGTGGCACCCGGCACAGGCGGGGGTCGTACCCTGTACCCATGCCTGCTCGACCGCTGCCTGGTCACGGTCCGGGGCCTCAGCCGATCGGCAAGGCGCTCGACGTCGTCATGCGCAGCCTCGGGGCTCCGGAGGCAAGCGGCGTGCACCTCGTGTTCGACAGGTGGGCCGACGTGGTCGGCGAGGCGCTGGCGGCGCGCACCAAGCCGCTGAAGATCGAGGGCAAGCGCCTGGTCCTGGCCGTCGACGAGCCGGCCATCGCCACCCACGTGAAGTTCCTCCAGGCGGAGCTGCTGGCCCGCCTCGCAGAGCTCCTGGGCCCCGACCGGGTGGTCGCGCTCGACCTGCGGGTCGGCCGCAAGCTCTAGCGGGCCCCCAGGGCCGTTTCGGGCCGCACGATGCCGGGGATGTCGCACCCCGGCTGGTACACTTGCACTGTTGTGATTCGGGTGTCTGACCAGGGTTTTCGCGTCTCCGCGCCGGTCATCGACACCCCGTACCGCTCGGCCCTTCCGCGCTGCCGAGCCCCTCAGTCGAAGGACGTCTATTCGTGACGCAGACAACCAGCTCCTACGGGGCCAACAACATGCAGGTCCTGGAGGGCCTCGACCCGGTTCGCAAGCGCCCGGGCATGTACATCGGCTCCACCGGCCCGACCGGCCTGCACCACTGCGTGTGGGAGGTGGTCGACAACTCCGTCGACGAGGCGATGGCCGGCTACGCCACGAGCATCGACATCACCCTGCTGGCCGACGGCGGCTGCCGGGTGATCGACGACGGCCGCGGCATCCCCGTCGACGTCAACAAGGCGCAGAAGATGACGGGCGTCGAGATCGCGCTCACGAAGCTCCACGGCGGCGGCAAGTTCGGCGGCGAGGGCTACAAGGTGTCCGGCGGACTGCACGGCGTGGGCGTCTCGGTGGTCAACGCTCTCTCCACCCGCCTCGTGGTCGAGGTCGACCGCGAGGGCAAGCGGCACCGCATGGAGTTCGCCAACGGCGGCGTCCCCCAGACCAAGCTCGAGGTCGTCGGCGACGCACCGAAGGGCCGCACCGGCACCACCGTCACGTTCTGGCCCGACGGCTCGATCTTCGAGACCACCGACTTCTCGGCCCGCACGATCCTCGAGCGGATCCAGATGATGGCCTTCCTCAACAAGGGCCTCGAGATCTGCTTCACCGACGAGCGGCCCGAGCACAACAACGAGCGGGTCACCTTCAAGTACGACGGCGGCATCGTCGACTTCGTCAAGCACCTCAACACCAGCAAGGACGCCCTGTTCTCCAAGGTCGGCAGCTACGAGATGACCGAGGAGGACCAGGAGGTCGAGGTCGCGTTCCAGTGGAACACCGGCTACAACGCCGACGGCATCCACAGCTTCGCCAACGGCATCAACACCACCGAGGGCGGAACCCACGAGGAGGGCTTCAAGGCCGCCCTCACCACCGTCGTCAACAAGTACGCCAAGGCCAAGAACCAGCTCAAGGAGAAGGACCCGAACCTCACGGGCGACGACGTGCGAGAGGGGATCACGGCGATCATCTCCGTGCGCCTGCGCGACCCGCAGTTCGAGGGCCAGACCAAGGGCAAGCTCGGCAACACCAGCATCAAGACGCTCGTGCAGCGGGCCACCAACGACAAGCTGGGCCAGTGGTTCGAGGAGAACCCCACAGAGGCCAACAAGATCGTCAAGAAGGCGCTGGCCGCCTCGCAGGCCCGCATGGCGGCCAAGAAGGCCCGTGACGTCATCCGCTCCAAGACGCTGCTCGACGGCGCCGGCATGCCAGACAAGCTGAAGGACTGCTCCTCCAAGGTCCTCGAGGAGCGCGAGCTGTTCATCGTGGAGGGCGACTCCGCCGGCGGCTCCGCCGTGTCGGCCCGCGATCCCGGCCGCCAGGCGATCCTGCCGATCCGCGGCAAGATCCTCAACGTCGAGCGGGCCAGGCTCGACAAGATGCTCCGCAACCTCGAGGTCCAGGCGCTGATCTCGGCCATCGGCGCCGGCGTCGGCGAGGAGTTCGACGTCTCCAAGCGCCGCTACGACAAGATCTGCATCCTGGCCGACGCCGACGTCGACGGCCTGCACATCCGCACGCTGCTGCTCACGTTCTTCTTCCGCCAGATGCGCCCGCTGGTCGAGAACGGCCACGTCTTCATCTGCCAGCCGCCGCTGTACTCCACAGAGGTGTCGAAGGCGAAGGTGTACCTGAAGGACGACAACGCGAAGGCCCAGTTCCTGCGCGACAACCCGAACCACAAGAAGGACTTCGCCCGCCTGAAGGGCCTGGGCGAGATGGACGCCGACGAGCTGCGCGTCACCACCATGGAAGACGGGCTCCGCACGCTGCTGCGGGTGAACATCGAGCAGGCGGCGCTCGCCGACGAGGTGGTCGCCACGCTCATGGGCGACGTCGTCGAGCTGCGCAAGGCGTTCATCGTGAACAACGCCAAGGACACGAGGTTCCTGGACATCTGATGGCTGACAACACCAACCCCCCTTCGAACAACGGCAGCGACGGGCCCGAGGAGCCGAACGGCGAGGGCCCCGTCCACGTCGCCATCGAGCCGATCGAGATCCAGGAGGAGATGGAGAGCTCCTTCCTCGACTACGCGATGTCGGTCATCACCACCCGGGCCCTGCCCGATGCCCGTGATGGCCTGAAGCCGGTGCACCGCCGGATCCTCTACGGGATGGACCAGCTCGGGGCCCGCCCCGACCGGTCGCACATGAAGTGCGCCCGCGTCACCGGCGAGGTGATGGGCAAGTACCACCCCCACGGCGACGGCGGCATCTACGACGCCCTCGTCCGCATGGCGCAGGACTTCTCGCTGCGCCACCCCCTGATCGACGGCCACGGCAACTTCGGTTCGCCCGACTTCGGTGCCGCGGCCTCTCGCTACACCGAGTGCCGCCTGGCGCCGCTCGCGATGCAGATGCTCGATGGCATCAACGAGGACACCGTCGACTTCGCCGACAACTACTCCGGCGACGAGACCGAGCCCTCGGTCCTGCCGTCGCGGTTCCCGAACCTGCTGGTCAACGGCAGCCAGGGCATCGCCGTGGGCATGGCCACGAACATCCCGCCCCACAACCTGGGCGAGGTTGTCGACGCCACGATCCACCTGATCGACAACCCCGAAGCCACGCCCGACGACCTCATGGCCTACGTCAAGGGCCCCGACTTCCCCACCGGCGGGCTCATCATGGGCCGCCAGGGCATCCTCGACGCCTACCGCACCGGCAAGGGCTCGATCCGCATCCGCGCCCTCGCCGAGATCGAGGAGAGCACGTCCGGACGCCAGGGCGACAAGATCGTCGTCACCGAGATGCCCTACCAATCGTCGATCTCGGCCACCGCGGCCCGCATCGCCGAGCTGGTGCAGACCCGCCAGGTCGAGGGCATCGCCGACGTCAACGACGAGTCGGCCAAGGGCAAGACCCGCCTGGTCATCCGCTTGAAGAAGGACGCGCCAGGGCTCGTCATCCTCAACAACCTCTACAAGCACACCCCGCTGCAGACGAACTTCGCCGTGAACACCGTGGCCCTCGTCGACGGCGTGCCCCGCACCCTCAACCTGGTGCAGGCCCTGCAGGCCTACATCGACCACCAGGTCGACGTGATCCGCCGCCGGTCGGCGTTCAGGTTGAAGAAGGCGCAAGACCGCGCCCACATCGTCGAGGGCCTGCTCAAGGCCGTCGACGTGATCGACGAGGTCATCGCGCTGATCCGCGGCTCCGAAGACCGGGCGTCGGCGCGCGTCGGGCTCACCTCGGCGCCCTTCGAGTTCTCCGACACGCAGGCCGAGCACATCCTCGAGCTGCGCCTCGGCCAGCTCACCCGGCTGGCCCGCGTCGATCTCGAGACCGAGATGGCGGCCCTGCGCGAGACCATCGCGGAGCTCGAGGCGATCCTCGGCGACGAGGGCCGGCTGCGCACGGTCATCAAGGACGAGATGTCCGCCGTCCGCGAGAAGTTCGCCGACAAGCGCCGCTCCCAGATCACCCTCGACGCCGGCGACATGAACATCGAGGACCTCATCGACGACGAGGAGCTCGTCGTCACCCTGTCGCACAAGGGCTACATCAAGACCGTCGCCGCCGACTCCTTCCGGGCCCAGGGCCGCGGCGGGCGCGGCGTGGCCGGCGCCAAGCTGCGCGACGAGGACTACGTCACCCAGATCCTCACCACCACGGCTCACGCCTACCTGCTCTTCTTCTCGAACCTCGGGCGGGTCTACCGCCTCAAGGCGCACGAGATCCCCAAGAAGGAGCGCACCGCGCGCGGCACCGCCATGCCCAACCTGCTGCAGCTGCAGCCGGGCGAGAACGTGCAGACGATCATCGACACGCGCGACTACGAGACGATGCGCTACCTGTTCTTCACCACCAAGCAGGGCCAGGTGAAGAAGACCAAGTTCAACGAGTACGATTCCTCGCTGCGCACCGGGATCATCGCCATCAACCTGCGCGACGGCGACGAGCTCGTGAAGGTGATCCCCACCAACGGCGGCGACGACATCCTCATGCTGTCGAAGCTGGGCCAGGCCATCCGCTTCAACGAGGACGACGTGCGGTCCATGGGCCGAGCCGCCGCCGGCGTGCGGGGCATGAAGCTCCGCGCCGGCGACGAGGTGGTGAGCCTCGACACCTGCCGCGACGACGTCGCCATGCTCATCGTCACCGACGCCGGCTACGGCAAGCGCACCCAGCTCGAGCACTTCCACGTGCAGGGCCGGGGTGGTCAGGGCGTGAGGGGCATCAAGCTCACCGCCAAGAAGGGCTTCGTGGTCGCCGCGTTCATGGTCGGCATCGACGACGAGATCTTCGTGATCAACTCCGGGGGCACGCTCATCCGCATGCCCGTCCGGGAGATCTCCAGCCAGGGCCGCGACGCCACCGGCGTGCGGGTCATGAACCTCGAAGCCGGTCAGACCGTGGCCAGCGTGGCTCCGGTGCTCAGCGCCGACGACGACACCGCCTGATCCTCGATCTGCGGAGCCTGGAGCGCCCGGCGCGCTCTGGGCTCCCAGAGGTCGGCCCTCATTGGGGGTCGACCGGCCCTGATCGGCGGTTCTAGCCTTCAGTGCGACTTCCCCGTGGTTGCAGAGCGTGCCCGTGGCGCGCCCGACCGGGAGGTTCCCGATGGAAGACGACGTGCGCGCCGACGGCTCCCGCGACGCGGGCCAAGCGGTGCCGCTCATGCTGGCGGTGATCGCCGTGGCCGTGGTGGTGATCCTGGCGCTGGTGCCCCTGGCCCAGGCGGCGGGGGAGCGGAGCCAGGCCCGCA
>DATCYI010000136.1:0-9995 GCA_036570385.1 Acidimicrobiales bacterium
CCGCCCAGGCGGCCTGGCAGCGCCTCGAGCAGCGCATGGACCAGGAGTTCGACGATCTGGGCCGGCAGCTGCACGCCATCGCGACGCTGGTCGAGCAGGCGAACGCCAACGCCGAGGCTGCCGCCAACCGCCCGGTGGTGACCGGCGAGCAGATCCGCACCGCCGCCACCTCGGTCAAGGACACGGTGCTGCGGGCCCGCCGCTCCCGCCGCGACCGGAACCCTCCCGCCAATCGCCAGCTCGGCCCCTGACCGACCCGCCAGGTTCGGAGCACCAGTGCCCACCACACCGGCCCCCATGCCCCCAACCTCGACCTACCGCCAGGTTCGGGGCACCAGTGCCCACCACACCGGCCCCCATGCCCCCAACCTCCAGCTACCGCCAGGTCCGGGGCACCAGTGCCCACCACACCGGCCCCCATGCCCCCAACCTCGCGGGGCTCAGGTGGAGCTGGTGAGTCGGTCGGCCAGCAGGCGGAGCCGCTCAGTGGGCTGCACGACCGCGATGCGGACGTGGTCGGCGCCGGCGGGGCCGTAGAGCTCGCCGGGAGCCACCAGCGCGCCGCCCTGCTCGGCCAGGCGCCGGGTGAGGGCCCAGGCGTCGCCGTCGGGGGCAGGAGCCCAGAGGTAGAACGCGCCGCCGGGCATGGGCGCGTCGACCCCGATGGCAGCTAGGGCATCGCGGGCCAGCTCGAGGCGCTGGCGGTAGCGCTCGCGCTGCTCGTCGACGTGCTCGTCGTCCCCCCAGGCCACGACCGCAGCAGCCTGCACGGGGCCGGGGACGAGCAGGCCGACGTGCTTGCGCACCTCGCTCACGTAGTGGACGAGATCGCCGTCACCCGCGTAGAAGCCGGCCCTGGCGCCGGCCAGGTTGGAGCGCTTCGACAGGGAGTGCACGGCCAGCACGCCATCGGTGCCGTGCTCGAGGATCGTGCGGGGCGGTCCGTCCCACGTGAACTCGACGTAGCACTCGTCGGAGAGGACCGGGACGTCGTGGGCCCGGCCCCACGCCGCGGCGGCGCCGAGGTCGTCGAGGTCGCCCGTCGGGTTGCCGGGGACGTTCACCCAGAGGCACAGGGCCCGGGCGGCGTCGTCCTCGGCGATCTCGTCGAGATCGAGGAAGGGCACGGCGCGGCACCCGGCGAGCGTGGCGCCCATGGCGTAGGTGGGGTAGCTGATCGCCGGGTAGAGCACGGTGTCACGGTCGGGCCTGCGCAGCTTCAGCCACTGGGGCACGCCGGCCACGAGCTCCTTGGTGCCCACGCACGCCGCCACCTGAGCGGGATCGACGCTGATGCCGAGCCGGCGGGCCATCCAGCCCGTGGCGGCCTCGCGATAGGCGGGGGTGCCGACCGACGGCGGGTACCCGCGCTCCGCTCCCGACGTACCCAGCGCCGTGACCACGGCCGGAGGGGGCGGATCGAAGGGCGTGCCGATCGAGAGGTCGATGATGCCGCCCGGCAGCGCCGAGGCGACGGGCTTCAGCTCGTCGAGGCGGTCGTAGGGGTACGGCGGCGGAGTGAACGGCTCGGCCGGACCGGCGGTGACCGTCATGCCACGACGTATTCGACGAACTGCCCCATCGAGGCGTCGTCGAGCCTCACCCGCACGCGCATGGCCGCGTCGTCCGGCACCTCGACGAGCACCTCGCCCTCCCGGTGCACCGCTGCTAGCAGGTCGCCCCGCTCGTAGGGGATGGCCAGCTCCACCACGTTGGTGAGGGCGCGCAGCCGGTCGCCGACGGTGCGCAGCAGGTCATCGACGCCCTCGCCCGTGACGGCGCTGAAGCTCACCGCTCCCTCGTGGGTCTTGGCCAGACGGCTGGCGTCGCTCGGCGCCAGGTCGGCCTTGTTGAAGGCCAGCAGCTCGGGCACGTCGTCGGCGCCGATCTCCTCGAGGACGGTGCGCACAGCGCGGATGTTGCCCTCAACGTCGAGCGCGGAGGAGTCGACGACGTGGACGAGCAGGTCGGCGTCGGCCACCACCGCGAGGGTGGACTTGAACGCCTCGACGAGGTCGTGGGGCAGCTTGCGGATGAAGCCGACGGTGTCGGTCATGAGCACGGCCTCGCCGCCGGGCAGCTCGAGGCGGCGGGTGGTGGCGTCGAGCGTGGCGAAGAGGCGGTCCTCCACGAGGACGCCGGCCTCGGTGAGGCGGTTGAGGAGCGTGGACTTGCCGGCGTTGGTGTAGCCGACGATGGCGACGCGCTGGACCCGGCTACGGCGCTGCGCCTTGCGCTGGGTCGAGCGGTGCTTGTCGATCTCGCGGAGCTCGGCCTCGAGCTTGTGGATCCGTCGCTGGATGCGGCGTCGATCGACCTCGAGCTGGGTCTCGCCGGGGCCGCGGGTACCGATGCGGGCACCACCGGCGGACATTCCGCCGCCCTGCTGCGAGAGCGCCGTGCCCTTGCCGCGGATGCGCGGGAGCCGGTACTTGAGCAGCGCCAGCTCGACCTGGGCCTTGCCCTCCACGCTGTGGGCGTTCTGGGCGAAGATGTCGAGGATCACCGCCGTGCGGTCGATGGCGGTGCGCCCGAGCAGCTTCTCGAGGTTGCGCTGCTGGGCCGGGCTGAGCTCGTTGTCGAACACCACCGTGTCGCAGTCGGTCTCGAGGGCGATCTCACGGAGCTCCTCGGCCTTGCCCTTGCCCACGAAGGTGGGCGGGTCGGGCGCGGCGCGCCGCTGGGTGATGCGGCCGACCTCGTCGGCGCCGGCGGTATCGACGAGCAGCGACAGCTCGTCGAGGCTCGCTTCGGTCTCCTCGGCCGTCTCGGGCGGGAGGGTGACGCCGACCAGGACGATCTTCTCCCGGATGTGGCGTTCGATCAGTGACATGGGCGAGACGACGTCCTCAGGGGAAGGGGGTGTCCAGGACAGCGACAGAGGTGGCGTCGCCGGTGAGCAGCACGGGGTCGCCGAGAGCGATCTCCACCGGACCGCCCGGCATGTTCACGCTGGCCCGGTCGCCGGTGAGCTCCCAATCATGGGCCGCGGCGGCCGCCGCGCACGCACCAGTTCCGCAGGCGGCGGTGGGGCCGACGCCGCGCTCGTAGACCACCATCTCGACCTCGCCTGGCTCGCCGGGGGCGATGATCTCGACGTTCGCGCCACCGGGGGTGGCGGAGTCGATCCGGGCGCCGATCTCGACGAGCTGGTCGAGGCCGGGGAGCGCCTCGCCGCCCCAGTGCAGCACCACGTGGGGGTTGCCGACGTCGACGTGAACAGCGCGGAGGATGTCTCCCTCGACCCACTCGGGCAGCTGCTCGCCGACCTTGGCCTGGCCCATCTCCACGCTCATGCGGTGGACGTTGGCGGCCGGGCGGGCGAGGACGGTGACGGTGCGCAGGCCCGCATCCGTGGCCACCCGCAGCACGGGAGGCGTGGCCAGGCCGGCCTGGAACACGGCCTGGGCCAGGCAGCGGATGCCGTTGCCGCTCATCTCGGCGACCGATCCGTCGGCGTTGAGCAGGCGCATGGTGACGTCGGCGCCGTCGGCGCCGTCGGTGCCCGCCGTGACCCGCATCAGGCCATCCGCCCCGATGCCTCGACGGCGATCGCACAGCGCGACGGCGTCCTGCGGCGACACAGGACGGATGCCGTCGAGGTCGAGCAGCACGAGGAAGTCGTTGCCGAGGCCGTGGTGCTTCGTGAGGCGCATGTGGGCCCCAGCCTACGGTCGTCTCCGTCCCAGCGACGCCCGTTATCCCGAGGCAATGGGTTCCATCCGGTGCGGCCTGAGGCAATGGGTTCCACATGCGGAACTCATTGCCTCAGGTGGGCTGCGAGGTCGGCGGGGGTGGTGGTGGCCGCGTCGAGCCAGGTGATGCGCGGATCCCGACCGAACCACGAGCGCTGGCGGCGGGCGAACTGCCGGGTCCGGTTGGTGGCCAGCTCCAGGGCCTCGTCGAGGCTGGTCTCGCCCCGGAGGTGGGCCAGCAGCTCGCGGTAGCCGAGGGCCTGGGCGGCAGTGCGCGATAGCCCCTTGGGGTGGGCTCGCAGCGCGATCACCTCGTTGAGGAACCCGGCCGACATCTGCGCTGCGTAGCGCTCGGCGATCTTGGAGGCCAGGTCGTCGCGGTCGACCGCGAGGCCCACGAGCGTGAAGGGCGTCGTCGGGTGCGCGTCGACGCCGGGGCCGAAGCTGCTGAAGGGCCGCCCGCTGCCCACCGTGACCTCGAGGGCCCGCAGCACCCGACGACGGTTGGTCGGCTCCATGCGTGACGCGGCGAGCGGGTCGAGCTCGGCCAGGCGACCGTGCAGCGCGACGGTGTCGGGGGCGGCTTCCAGCTCGGCTCGCACCTCGGGGTACTGGCCGGGGATCTCCAGGTCGTCCACCACCGCCTGGATGTACAGCCCGGTGCCGCCGACGAGCAGCGCCCGGCGGCCCCGCGCCTCGATCCCTGCGATGGCCTCCCTGGCCACCCGCTGGTAGTGCACGACCGTGCCGTCCTCCCACGGGTCGAGCAGGTCGATGGCGTGGTGCGGCACGTCGGCCTGCTCGGCGAGGGTCGGCTTGGCGGTGCCGATGTCCATGCCGCGGTACACCTGCATGGAGTCGGCCGACACCAGCTCCCAGGTCGGGTCGCGACGGGCCAGCCCCAGCGCCAGGTGCGACTTGCCGGATGCCGTGGGGCCGACCAGGGCGGCGTGGCGGCCCGGCGTGCTCACGAGGCGACGGTGCGCTTGGCGTAGCAGCGGGAGCTGGGCTCGGCCTTGTAGCGGCCGTACGGCTCGATGCGCTCCCAGCCCTGCGACTCGTACAGCGCCAGCGCCTCGGGCTGGGCCGTGCCGGTCTCGAGCTGGATGCGCTCGTAGCCGAGCTCGGCGGCGATCTCCTCGAGGCGCAAGAGGATCGCACGGCTGACGCCTCGGCGCCGAGCGTCGGGCACCGTGTACATGCGCTTGATCTCCCCAGTGGCGGTGCCGTCGCCCAGCGGCTTCAGGGCACCGCAGCCGGCCGGCTCACCGTCGATCCGCGCCACCAGGAACGCTCCGAGCGGCCGCCTGGTCTGCTCCGGCGTGACCTCGGCGAAGTGGGCGGCCTCGTCGGCGGCCAGCTCTTCCTCGGTCCAGTCAGCCGTCTCGCCGGCGTAGCGGTCGATGATCTCCTGGTGCATGGCGGCCACCAGCACGCTGCCGGCGGGCCCGTCGTACGCCTCCTCGCTGATCTCGATCACGAGACCACTAGACCACCAGAAGAGGCAGGCGCGTCTTGTGCGCCGCGCCGGCGGTGATCTCCAACAGGTCGCCGCGTAGGTGGTGCGGCGCCGCGCCGGTGATCCGCACCGTCGCGTAGCTCCCGGGCTTGATGGGATCCGATGCGAAGTGCACGAGCTTGTTCTGCCGCGTGCGGCCGGTGAGGATCGCCGGGTCCTTGCGCGAGGGCCCCTCGACGAGGGCCTCCTCCACGCGACCGACCCGCGCTTCGTGCTTGGCCAGGGCGCTGCGCTCGACCACGATCTTCAGCCGCTCGAAGCGCTCGGCGACCACCTCGGGAGCTACGAACTCCTCGACGCGCTCTGCGGCCTCGGTGCCGGGGCGGGGGCTGTAGATGAAGGTGTAGGCACTGTCGTAGGCGGCCTCGGCGGCCACCTCCAGGGTGCGCTCGAAGTCGTCGTCGGTCTCCCCCGGGAAGCCGACGATGATGTCGGTGGTGACCGCGAGGTCGTCGATCTCGGCGCGGGCGGCGGCGAGGCGGGACAGGTAGCGCTCGGCCGTGTAGCCCCGGTGCATCGCGGCGAGCACGCGGTCGCTGCCCGACTGCAGCGGGAGGTGCAGGTGCTCGCACACCTCGGGAGTCTCGGCCATCGCTGCGATGGTCTCCGGCCGCAGGTCCTTGGGGTGAGGGCTCGTGTAGCGCACCCGCCGGATGCCCTCCACGGCTCCGACGTGGCGGAGCAGCTCGGCGAAGAGCGGTCGGACCTTGGCGTCGCTGCCGGCCTGGCGGGCCGCGAGGGCGAGGTCGCGCCCGTAGCTGTTCACGTTCTGACCGAGGAGGGTGACCTCGGTGACGCCGTCAGCGGCGGCGAGGCCCACCTCTGTGATGATGTCGTCGAGCGGGCGGCTGATCTCCTTGCCCCGCACCGCCGGCACGATGCAGAAGCCGCAGGAGTTGTCGCAGCCGATCTGGATGGTGACCCACCCGGCCCAGGGCACCTCCCGCTTCACCGGCAGCGCCGAGGGGAAGGTGTCGTGGTCGTCGGCCACGGTCTCCTCGAGGATCTCCACGATCGGCCGTCCGGCTTCGCGGGACTCGGCGAGCAGCTCGGCGGCGCGGTGCACGTTGTGGGTGCCGAACACCACGTCGACGTGGCCGGCCTTGCGGACCACGGTGTCGCGGTCCTTCTGGGCCAGGCAGCCGCCGACCACTATCTGCATGTCGGGGCGCTGGTCCTTCAGGGACTTCAGGTGCCCGAGCGTGCCGTAGAGCTTGTTGTCGGCGTTCTCCCGGATGCAGCAGGTGTTCAGCACCACCACATCGGCGTCGTCGACGCTGTCGGTCGACTCCAGCCCGTCGGCCTCGAGCAGCCCCGCTATGCGCTCGGAGTCGTGCTCGTTCATCTGGCACCCGAAGGTGCGTACGAAGAAGCGGCGGGGGGCGGTCACCGCCTCAGGTTAGGGCTCTGCGAGCAGGGTGCCCCAGCCCGTCGCGCTCAGTTGAGGCGGTGGCGGCCGTTGCTGTGCTGTGGCGGGTCCTGGGCGACCAGCTCGTCGATGCTGTTGGGGATGACGATGACCTCACCGTCGGGTCGGCGGCGCTCGCGGTCTTCTATGACGAGGCGGATCGCGGTGCGCCGCTCGCCGTCGATCTCGATGTCGGCGAAGGTGGGCACGCACACGAGGTCGAGCCCGCCGGAGGCGACGTAGCCACGTGCGATGGCCACGGCCTTGATGGCCTGGTTGAGCGCGCCGGCGCCCACGACCTGGACCTCGACGACACCCTCCTGACGGAGCACGCCGGCCATGGCCCCAGCCACCGAGTTCGGGTTCGACTTGGTCGAGACCTTCAGCTGCTCCACAGCGGTTGGGATTCGACGGGTTCCGGAGCTATCCCTTCCTGCCGGATCCTCCGATTAGGGCAGGTTGGGATGCTCCGGAGCCAGCCGTGCGCCGTCGGGCGCGCTCCGCTACTCGCTGAGGCTGATCGGGAGGTCGTCGGGATCGATCTCGAGGTCGATGTCAGCTTCCTCGGGCTGATCGCCGAGACCCATCTTCATGCGGATCCGCTCGGAGATCTCGATCATGACCTCGGGGTTGTCGATCAGGAACTGCTTGGCGTTCTCCCGACCCTGGCCGAGCTGCTCGCCGTCGTAGGTGTACCAAGCACCCGACTTCTTCACGATCTCCTGGTCGACGCCGATGTCGACCACGCCACCCTCACGGCTGATGCCCTTGCCGTACATGATGTCGAACTCGGCCTGGCGGAAGGGAGCCGCGACCTTGTTCTTCACGACCTTCACGCGGGTGCGGTTGCCCACCACCTCGACGCCGTCCTTGATCGCCTCGATGCGGCGGATGTCGAGCCGCACCGAGCTGTAGAACTTCAGCGCCCGACCACCAGGGGTGGTCTCGGGAGAGTTGTGAACCATCACGCCGTCGACGAAGTAGTTGTGGGTGCCCTCGACCTGGATGTCGAAACGATGGGTGGATCCCTTCGGCTCCATCGAACCGATCTTGGTGATCGGCAGCGGCATCAGCTCTTCACGAGCGGGAGCGAACACAGGCTCGACCGCGAACCGCCCCTGGAACTCGGGCAGGAGCTTGTACTGCATCGACGGGTGGATGAACGGCGCCACCAAAGCGTGCAGCTTGCGGGTCTCAGCCGTCGGGAACTGCAGGACGGCCTTCTTGGCCTCCCCGGACTCGATCAGCTTGGCCTCGATGTCCCAGGTGTCGGCCAGGTGGTCGCGCAAGCGGGTGCGAGAGCCTTCGGACATCGCCTCGACGCAGATCTCGCTGCGTCCGCTGCCCCCGCGGGTGCGCTCCTGCAGGCCCTTGGAGCGCAGCGTGAAGCCGCCATCGTCCATGTACCAGACAGCCAGTGCCAGCGGCGTGAGGGCTTTCAGGTAGTCGTAGCTGAGCACCTTCTTGCCAGCGACGTAGACCGCCTCCCTGAGCTCGGCGAGCTCCGGGAGCGGCGAGAGGTCGTGGAAGACAGCACCCTTGGCGTTGGTGGTGCGGCAGGTGCCGATGTTCGCGAACAGCGATGCCTTCCAATCGGCGTACTCCGCCTGCTTGGCACCGTGGCCGAAGCGGTAGCGAGCGCCATGACCGCTACGGGTCGGCGAGAGCGCTCCATCGCCCATGAGGCCGCCCAGGATGACCTCCCACTGGAAGTCCGAGAGCCGATGGGTGACCGACTGCAGCACCCTGTCACCGACCTGGAGCTCCTGCGCCTCGCGCCAGCCCCCTGGGGTCATGACCTGGTGCACCGGAGTGCAGGCGAACTGGGCCCTCCCGTTGCCGGATGGCTTGGCGACGGTGAAGGTCATGAAGCGGTCGGTGCGCCCGTTGTCGTACCAGCCCACCACCTTGCGGGGCACGACCGCGCCGAGCTCGGCGTCATAGCTCAGCACCTCGACCGGCAGCTTCTGGTTGACGATCTTGCCGATCTTCTCCTGCGTGCCGTCGGCGAGGGCGACTCGGGTGCCGTACGACATGCAACCGAACATCACGCCGATCTTCTCGCGGAGCTGGTTGATGAAGATGCAGATGGTGTGGGTCTTGTTGAGGTTGGCAGTGAGCTTGCGCAGGGCCTGCGACATGAGGCGGGCCTGGAGGCCGACGTGGCTGTCGCCCATGTCGCCCTCGATCTCGGCGCGGGGGGTGAGGGCGGCCACGGAGTCGATCACCACGACGTCGATGGCGCCGGAGCGCACGAGCATGTCGGTGATCTCGAGGGCCTGCTCACCCGTGTCGGGCTGGGAGATCAGCAGCTCGTCGACGTCGACGCCGATGGCCCGGGCGTAGATCGGGTCCATCGCGTGCTCGGCGTCGACGTAGGCGCAGATGCCGCCCATGCGCTGCGCCTCGGCCACGACGTGCATGGCCAGCGTGGACTTGCCCGATGACTCCGGGCCGTAGATCTCGGTGACGCGGCCGCGGGGCAGGCCGCCGACTCCGAGCGCCAGGTCGAGGGCGAGGGCGCCGGTGGGCACCGTCTCGATGTCCATCGAGCCCTTCTCGCTCATCTTCATCACGGCGCCCTTGCCGTGGGCCTTCTCGATGCCGGCCAGCGCCAGGTCGAGTGCCTTCATCTTGTCCTTGTCACGTTCCACCACGGTGGGTCCTCTCATCGTTCGCTGCTCGATCTGGGGGATGCCGTCGACCCTACGAAGGGGGTGTGACAACGGATCCGAGGCCGCTGGGCACGACCGCGCGCTCCTACCCCGGAGGGCGGTGAGCGAACGACATCACTGTAGTTACGAACAGTCGTTCGTACAAGCACCTCGTCGGGCGCCCCGCCGACATCGGCGGGGTGGAGGACCCAGGACGGGAAGGGTCAGTCGAAGTCGAAGAGGTCTTCGAGGAACGAGCCGCGGCGCTTGCGCTTGTGGGAGCGGTCGTCGTCGTAGCGACGGGGCTCCTCGTAGCGGGGCTCGGGGGCCCGCCGTGGCTCGTCGTAGCCACGGCCCGGGGGCACCGCCGGCGGCGCGGCCCGCTCGATGATCTTGTCGAGCTCGCCCCGGTCGAGCCACACCCCGCGGCACTGGGGGCAGAAGTCGATCTCTATCCCCTCGCGGCTGGAGATCGACAGGGTCACGTCGCACACGGGGCACTGCATCTCGTCGAGGCTAGTGCCGTGCCAGGCACCACTCGACGCGGTCAGAGGCCGTCGAGGGCTTGGCGCAGGGCGCCGAGCTCCCCCACCACCGCGTCGAGGTCGGCCCCGAGCGGGGCGGTGGAGGCGTCAGGGCGGAGCGCGAGCTCGGCGACCTTGGCCACCGTCGCCTCCAGCCGCACCTCGAGCACCCCGAGCTGCTGGGCGGTGTCGTCG
>DATCYI010000137.1:0-1759 GCA_036570385.1 Acidimicrobiales bacterium
TGTCGAGCGTCGACTCGAGGCTGTCGAGCGACACGATCTCGAAGTAGGCGCCACCCTCCAGCGGGATGCCCACCGCGAGCTGCGGCTGGCCCCGGTGGGGGTAGCGCATGCTGGCGGGCTGGCCGTCGTCGATCACGAGCCGTCGCAGCGACTGGGGCAGGGCCTGCTCGCCGAACTCCGGGGTCTGCGAGGTCCAGACGCTCTCGTAGAACAGCACAGGACGCGCGCCCTGGCGGGTGGGGAGCGAGTCGAGCAGCGCCCTCGGCTCCGCCGTCTCGGCCACGCGGTTCTTCACCGTCCGGGCGTTCTGGCCGACCAGCACGATCGCTGAGTCCTGACGCTGGTTGAGCAGGTTCTCGCGCGTGAGGGCCCAGGTCGTGGCGGAGAGCAGGGCCGACAGCAGCAGCGCGCCCACCCCGAAGGCCAGGGTGATGCGGGCGCGCAGGCCGAGCCGGCGGGTGGAGGGGAAGCGACCCACCGGCGAGCGTCAGACCTGGAGCTTGTAGCCCAGGCCTCGCACGGTGACGACGTGGCGGGGGTTGGCCGGATCGGCCTCGACCTTCGTGCGCAGCCGGCGCACGTGGACGTCGACGAGGCGCCCGTCACCGCAGTAGCCGTAGCCCCAGATGCGCTCGAGGAGCACTTCCCGGCTGAACACCCGGCCGGGGCTCTGGGCCAGCTCGACGAGCACGCGGAACTCGGTCTTTGTGAGGTGGACGTCGCGCCCGTTGCGGCGGACCACGCCCTCCTCGGGCACGATCTCGAGGTCGCCGAAGCGCAGGTGCGGCGAGCTCACCTCGCTGGTGCGGGCCCGGCGCAGCAAGGCGCGGATGCGGGCCGAGAGCTCCTTGGGGGCAAAGGGCTTGGTGAGGTAGTCGTCGGCGCCGGCTTCGAGCCCGGCCACCACGTCGTGGGTGTCGGCCCGAGCCGTGACCATCACGATCGGGACGTCGGACGTGCGCCGGATGGAGCGGCAGACCTCGAACCCGTCGATCCCCGGCAGCATGATGTCGATCAGCACGACGTCGGCGGGCTGCTGCTGGAAGTGAGCGAGCGCGTCTTCGCCCGTCGACGCCTCGACGACCGACCAGCCCTCGTCTTCGAGCGCCAGCTTCACGGCCGTGCGGATGCGTTCGTCGTCTTCCACGGCGAGGATGCGCGTTCCCACGATCGCAAGCCTATGGGGTGCCGCCCGCCACTCCGGGGATCGGGCCTGAGCGGATGGGCGCTACCCGCTCGAGCCCTAGCTGTAGGCGGCGAGGAGCGCGTCCCGCCCGGGACCCTTGCCGGTGCGGTAGTGGAGGCCCCCGGGCAGGTCACGGCAGATCTCCCGACAGCGCACCAGCGACGTGACGCCGCCCTCGGTCCAGTCGCTGAGCTGCTGGAGGTCGATGTCGACGCGGTCCGGCTCCGCGATCACCGCCGACTCGGCGGCCGCCACCAGGGTGGAGCCGGTTGCCGAATCGAGGACGTCGGAGAGCTCGAAGACCACTGCGGCACCATCGATGCGCACGGTCACGGGCGCTCGTCGTGAGGCGACGGGCGTCATGGACACGAGCCTGCCGGGCCAGCCCGGCTATCGAGTGCCGGTCGGGTTGCGATCCGGTTACAGCTGAGGCGTCATGTCACCAGCAGCGATGGGTGCCCATCTCCGACCCCGCGACCCAATCCTCCCAAACCGACCGTCAGCGGGCCGGTCGGAGGCCGGGCAGATCAGGCAAAGGCCGCACCGGCGCCGGCCAGGAGGGCACGGAAGGGG
>DATCYI010000138.1:0-2539 GCA_036570385.1 Acidimicrobiales bacterium
ATCAGCGCCATCCCGAAGCTGTCGTGGGTGGAGGGAAGGACGGTGGCCCACGCGGTTCCGTAGCGGACGTGCTGCTCGGCCGCCTCGCCGACGCCGAGCACCTCCACCCGGGCGGCGACGTCGGCCGGCACGCTGCCGAGCAGCTCGGCGGGGTCGCCCGGCCCGGAGAGCCAGAGCCGCACGTCGGGCTCCTGCTCGGCGATGGCCGGCAGCGCCGCGAGCACCGTCGCCGCGCCCTTGCGGGGCTCCGTGTAGGCGCCCGAGAGCAGCAGCGTCGGTGCGTCGGCCCGCTTCGGAGCGGGCTGGAACTCGGCCAGCCTCACCCCGCCGGGGGTCACCACGCCGTCGGTGCGGCCGTAGTCGGAGGACAGGAAGCCGAGCGCGTACTCGGACATGCACCCGTAGACGTCGATGCCCTCGACCACCTGCTCGACGACTCGCCCCTCCTTGCCCATCGTGTCCCAGTACTCGCGGCTGGGCAGGCCGAGGTCGGTGATCACCGTGCGGCGCTGGGGGTGGGCCCGCGCCGCCCGGATCGACGTCAGCGCGTCCCGTCGGCCCATCGAGTGCACGACGTCGTAGCGCCCGAGCAGCAGCCGGGGCAGGATCCTCCGGCCGAAGTCGACCTCGTGGCCGAGCGGGTCGTCGCGGAAGCGCCGCAAACGCACGGTGCGCACGCCGTCGAGGGTCGAGTCGACCGGCTCGTAGCCGGCCGAGAGGATGGTGACCTCGTGGCCGCGCCGGGCCAGCGCGGCGCCGAGCTCTTGGATGAACCGCTCGGCCCCCCGGCGTACCTCGGGCCAGCAGAACGCGTGGGTGAAGGCGATGCGCACGGCGGCACACCCTATGGGGCAAACCGGGCAGGAAGGTGCGGCGGGGGTCGGTGTCCAACCTTCCCAACGTGATCGACGAAGAGCCCTTGGTCCGGACGGCGGCGGACATGCAACGAGCCGTCGACGAGCACCCGTTCTGGTACCACACGATGGACATCGCCCCCGGCGTCACCACAAAGGGGTGGTTCGACCTGCGGCCGATCGTCGACCAGATGCCCTGGCCGAACGTGCGGGGCAAGCGCTGCCTCGACATCGGCACCTTCGACGGGTACCTCGCCTTCGAGCTCGAGCGCCGAGGTGCGTCAGAGGTCGTCGCCGTCGACGTGGAGGACCACCTCCTCTGGGACTGGCCGCCCGACTACCGCGAGGCCGGCCTGGCCCGCGATCCCGGCTTCTCCGGCCCGCCCAAGGGCGCCGGGTTCCGGCTTGCCGCGGAGCTGATGGGCTCGAAGGTCGACTGGCGGCCGATCAGCATCTACGACCTCGACCCCGACGAGCTCGGCACCTTCGACGTCGTCGTGTGCGGCAGCTTGATGCTGCACCTGCGCGACCCGCTGCGAGCCCTCGAGGCCGTGCGCAGCGTCACCAGCGGCGTGTTCCTCTCGTCGGAGCAGATCGAGCTGTGGCTCTCGGTGCTCGGTCGGGGCCGGCCGCTGTTCCAGCTCAACGGCAGCGGCGCCGACTGCCAGTGGTTCAACTTCAACGCCGCCGGCCACAAGCGCATGCTCTACGCAGCGGGCTTCGAGGTCGAGCGGGTGTCGAAGCCGTACAACGTGCGCTTCGCCCACCACCCGAAGCTCCCGCCCACGTTGCGCAACCGTGTCAACATGCTCGGCGTGCGCGCCGTCACCGGATCGTGGGAGCAGGGCGTGCTCCACCGGGCGGCGCTGGCCCGCCCGAGGGTCTGATGTCCACCACCGCGCCGGCCCGCCTCGATCCCGCGTTGCTGCGCAAGCAGGTCGACGAGCTCGACTGGTACCACACGTTCGACCTGCCCGGCGGCATCGTCACACCCGGTCTGTTCGACCACCGCAAGGTGGTCGCCAAGCTGCCGATCCCCGCCTCGCTGGCCGGCAAGCGCTGCCTCGACGCGGCATCCTCCGACGGCTTCTTCGCCTTCGAGCTGGCCCGCCGGGGCGCTGACGAGGTCGTGAGCGTCGACCTCGCCGACGCCTCCCGCCAGGACTGGCAGCGCCGCCCGCACGACGAGATGAAGAGCACCCGCGGATCGGGCCGCGCCGCCACCGCGTTCGACGTCGTCCGCGACGCGCTGGGGCTCGACGTCACCCGCGTCGACCAGTCGCTCTACGACCTCTCGCCCGAGGCGCTGGGCACCTTCGACTTCGTGTTCATGGGCAACATCCTCCTGCACCTCGCCGACCCGGCCCGGGCGCTGCGGGCCCTGCGCTCGGTCACCCGCGACGACGGCGTGCTGCTGTCGTACGAGGCGATCTCGCTGCCGATGACCCTGCTGCGTCCCCGCACTCCCGTCGCGCAGCTCTGGCACGAGGACCACGCCCAGTGGTGGACGCCCAACCTGGCCGGCCACCGTCGCCTCCTGCACGCCGGCGGCTGGGAGGTCTCCAGCACCGGCGGCCCGCTGTTCCAGCCCTTCGGCGCCCGCATGCCGCGCCGTCCGGAGCGGCTCCCCCGCACGCCTCGTGAGGCCGTGTTCTGGGCGTGCACGCGCCGCTTCGGAGGGGCCA
>DATCYI010000139.1:0-3590 GCA_036570385.1 Acidimicrobiales bacterium
ATGGCCGCCGCGACGGCGCGCGGGGCGGCGCCGCCCTGCACCCGAACGTCGATCGAGGTGACGTGGAACGACAGCCCGCTGGCCTCCAGCTCGTGGCGGAAGTCGGCCTCGGCGGCGCTCCCCGCGCTGGTGACGAGGCCGATCCGCAGGGGGACGACCGGCAGGGGGAGCTGGCCGTTGCGCTGTAGGAGGCCCTCCGCGTCGAGCCGGGCGATGAGCTCGGCCCGGGCGACCTCGAGCTGTCCGAGGGTGTACGCCGGGTCGATGGCGGTCATGCGCAGCTGCAGCTGGCCACGCGGCGAGTACCAGTCGAGTCGGCCCCGGATGCGCACCTCGGTTCCGTCGACCATCCGCACCGCGCCGCCCGCCCTGGTGAGGGCGCGGTTCACGCCGACCTTGGCCGCGGCCGACAGCATCACAGAGAGGCACGCCTTGGAGCCGTCGGACCGGGCCTCCACGAGGGTGAGGTAGACGTGGCCCGAGGCCGGCCGGGAAAGGTCGTGGATCTCGCCGCGCACCCACACCTCGTCGCGGAACGAGGCCCGCACGGCGTTGCCGATGGCATCGGCCAGCTCGCCCACCGAGAAGGTAGGTTCCGGGGGCACGCCCACATCGGGGTCGTCGAACAGCGACATCGCCCCGAGGCTACGCAGGGGGAGCGACAACGATGTCCGACGGTCCGTCCGATCCCGACGTCAGCGCCGGCGAGGCGCCCGACCCGGAGCCCACCGTCGGCGGCGGTCACGACCACGGTCATCATCACGGTCACCACCACCACGCCGGCGCTCTGCCGGCCGACGCCCGGGCCGTGCCCATCGAGATCGCGCCAGGGGTGGTGCAGCTCGACACCCTCCTAGGCGGCTGGGCCCAGGTCACCGCCGGCTACCTGATCACCGGCACGGAGCCGGTGCTGGTCGAGACCGGCAGCCAGACGTCGGTGCCCGCCCTGCTCGCCGCGCTCGAGGGCCTCGGCGTCGCCGCCGACGAGCTGGCCGGCATCGCCGTCACCCACATCCACCTCGACCACGCGGGAGGCGTGGGCGACGTGGCCGCCGCGTTCCCCAAGGCCACCGTCTACGTGCACGAGCGCGGCGCCCGCCACCTGGTCGACCCCACGAAGCTCGTCGACAGCGCGGCCATGGTCTACGGCGACCTGCTCGACTCGCTGTACGGCCGCCTCACCCCCACCGAGGCGGCGCGGGTGCACGTGCTCGCCGACGGCGAGGAGGTCACCGTCTCGTCCAACCGGCGCCTCACCGCCGTCGACTCGCCCGGACACGCGAAGCACCACCTCGCCCTGCACGACTCCGACAGCGGCCTGCTCTTCGCCGGCGACGCCGTGGGCGTGCGCCTGCCTGCCGCTGGGATCCTGCGTCCGGCCACGCCCCCACCCGACTTCGACCTCGACCAGGCCATCACCTCGCTGCGACGCTTCGCCGACCGCAGCCCAGCCGGCATCGCGCTGGCCCACTTCGGCCTGGTGCCCGACCCGATGGACATCCTCGTGGAGGCCGAGGACATCCTCACCCGCTGGGCAGAGGTCGCCACCGCGGCGTGGCAGGAAGACCGCGACATCGCGGCCGCCCTCGACGAGGCGTTCGCCCCCGACCTCGCCGGCCTCGACGACGAGGCCCGCGAGATCATGGACACCCTCAACGGCGTCCACTCCAACGCCGCCGGCTTCCAGCGCTGGCTCGACAAGAGCGCCAACCCCCGCCCCTGACCGGTCAAGACCCCAAGATCTGTGGGCGCCAGAGCACGCATGCCGTGCCTGTGCGCCCACAGATCTCGGGGGGTTCGGCTGGTGAGCGAGTGCTGGGGCTGCAAGCCTGGCCCCGTCAATCGTCCGAAGCGCATCCAGGAGGGGCCCAGATGCCCGAAGCCGTCATCGTCTCTACCGCCCGCACGCCGATCGGCCGTGCCAACAAGGGGAGCCTCACCGAGTGCCGCCCCGATGACCTGGCGGGCTTCATCATCAAGACCGTCCTCGAGAAGACGCCCAAGCTCGACCCCCAGACGGTCGAAGACGTCATCTTGGGCTGCGGCCAGCCCGCCGGCGAGGCCGGCTACAACATCGGCCGCGTCGCTGCCCTGCTCGCCGGGATGCCCGACGTCCCCGGCGTCACGGTGAACCGCTACTGCTCGTCGTCGCTCCAGACCATCCGCATGGCCGCCCACGCCATCAAGGCCGGCGAAGGCGACGTCTTCGTGGCCGCCGGCGTCGAGACCGTCAGCCGCTACATGAACGGCGCCTCCGACACCGGGCCCCACAACGAGGCCTTCGCCGAGGCCGAGGCCCGCACCGCCGAGCGCACCCAGGGCGCCACCAGCTGGGAGCCGCCCGCCGGCCTGCCCGACATCTACATCGCGATGGGCCAGACCGCCGAGAACGTGGTGCTGGCGGAGAACGTGTCCCGCGAGGAGATGGACGCCTGGGGCGCCCGCTCGCAGCAGCGGGCCGTCGCCGCCCAGCAGCGCGGCTTCTTCGAGCGCGAGATCACCCCCGTCACCCTCTCCGACGGCACCGTCGTGTCGAAGGACGACGGCCCCCGAGACGGCACCACCGTCGAGAAGCTCGCCGAGCTCAAGCCCGTGTTCCGCCCCGACGGCAAGGTCACCGCCGGCAACGCCTGCCCGCTCAACGACGGCGCCGCCGCCGTCGTCGTCATGAGCGACACCCGCGCCGAGCAGCTCGGCATCGAGCCCCTCGCCCGCATCGTCAGCTCAGGTGTCACCGGCCTCAACCCGGAGATCATGGGCATGGGCCCGGTCGAGGCCTGCCGCATGGCCCTCAAGCGCGCCGGCCTCACCATCGACGACATCGACCTCGTCGAGATCAACGAGGCCTTCGCCGCCCAGGTGCTGCCGTCGATGAAGCACCTCGGCATCGACCCCGAGAAGCTCAACGTCAACGGCGGGGCCATCGCCCTCGGCCACCCCTTCGGCATGACCGGCGCCCGCATCATGACCACGCTGATCAACGGCCTCGAGGACTCCGGCGGCCGCTACGGCCTCGAGTCCATGTGCGTCGGCGGCGGCCAGGGCATGGCGATGGTGATCGAGAGGGTTTCGTAGTCGCTCGCCCTTCGGGCGAGCTCCCACGAGGTTGCGGCCGCCCCCTGGGCGGCCGCTGCCGTTGGCGAAGCCAACGGCGAGGGGCTCGGGGGTGGCGGAGCCACCCCTCGCGATTTCGGCGGCTCTGCCGCCGAACGAGGGGGTCGGGACGACCCCCTCGTGCTCCCCTCCCCCGCGCTGCCGCCAGAATCTCCCGGGGGGCGGCGGACCTGCTTCGGGGGCTTTGCCGTGGTTAGCGTCGGCTTGTGATTGCTGTGGCTGACCCTCTTGCTGATCTCGAGGGGGCGCTGTCGGACTGGCGATCGTTTCGGCGGCGCAAGCGGGTTGCTGATGTGCACTGGATCGACGTGCTGTACTCGGCTTACCTCACGGGGATCGTGGGGCTGGTCGCGGTGGCGGTCGCATCCAGCTTCGTGGGCGACGACCCACTGACCGCCGCGCAGGTCGCCCGGGTGCGCGCCGACGGGCCGGGCTGGATGGGGGTGGCCGCCGCTGTCGCCCTCGCCCTCGGGCTT
>DATCYI010000140.1:0-4989 GCA_036570385.1 Acidimicrobiales bacterium
CGGCTCCGCGCCGCCAGCGCCGCCTGCACGGGCGCGAGCCAGCGACCCTGCAGCGCAGCGAGGTCGATCCCGTCGACCGGGGACGCGGGGCGGCGGCGGAACATGGCTCGGAGGCTACCCAGCGTCGAGATCTGCCGGACCTCGGCGGAATTGCTGACACGCGCTGTCACACGACGCGAATAGCGTCCCGGACCATGAGCACCCGAACCGCCCAGATCGTCCGATGACGCACGTCATCTCCGCCCGGGGCCTCATGAAGCGCTACGGCGATGTCACCGCCCTCGCAGGGCTCGACCTCGACGTACCGCAGGGTACCGTGCTCGGCCTGCTCGGCCCGAACGGCGCCGGCAAGACCACAGCGGTGCGGATCCTCACCACGCTGCTCGAGCCCGACGAGGGCACGGTCGAGGTGGCCGGCATCGACGTGCTGGCCGACCCCGCCGGCGCACGCAGCAGCATCGGGCTCTCCGGTCAGTACGCAGCGGTCGACGAGGTGCTCACCGGCTTCGAGAACCTCGACATGGTGGGCCGGCTCTACCACCTCGGGCGCAAGCGGTCGCGGGAGAGGGCCCGCGAGCTGCTCGAGCGCTTCAGCCTCTCCGACGCGGGCGATCGCCAGGTCAAGACGTACTCGGGCGGCATGCGCCGACGGCTCGACCTCGCCGCTGCGCTGGTGGCCGACCCACCCGTGCTCTTCCTCGACGAGCCCTCGACCGGTCTCGACCCGCGCAGCCGCACCGAGCTGTGGGACGTCATCCGCGAGCTCGTGTCCGGTGGCGCCACCCTCCTGCTCACCACACAGTACCTCGAGGAGGCCGACCGCCTGGCCGACGACATCGTCGTGATCGACCACGGCCGGGCGATCGCCCAGGGAACGGCAGACGAGCTGAAGGCCCAGGTCGGTGGTGAGCGCATCGAGCTGGTGGTGGCCGACCCCGCGGCGATCCCCGCGGCCGAGGCGATCCTCGACGGCATCGCGCTGGGCGAGTGCACCGTCGAGACCCAGAGCCGACGGCTCATCGCCCCTGTGGTCGACGGACCCGACGCGCTGCGCCGCAGCCTCGCCAGCCTCGACGAGGCGGGCATCCAGATCCTCGACCTCGGGCTGCGCCGCCCCACCCTCGACGACGTGTTCCTGACCCTGACCGGTCACTCCGCAGAGTCCGACTCCGAAGCCGACGCCGACCATCAAGCGAGCAGTCCCGACCCGCGGCAGGCGCCGATCCCCGAGGAGGTGGCCGGATGAACCGGTTCGCACTGGCCCTGGCCGACGGCGCTGTCGTCGCCCGACGCAACCTGTTCAAGATCAAGCGAGACCCTGAGGTCCTCGTCTTCATCCTGCTCTCGCCCATCATGTTCGTGCTGCTCTTCGGCTACGTGTTCGCCGGGTCGATCGACGTGCCGGGCGTGAACTACCGGGAGTTCCTGGTGGCGGGCATCTTCGCCCAGACCGTCATCTTCGGAGCCACGTTCACGGGCGCAGGCATCGCCGACGACATGCAGAAGGGCATCATCGATCGGTTCCGGTCGCTCCCCATGGCCCGCTCCGGTGTGCTGCTCGGCCGGACCGCGAGCGACGTCGTCTACAACTTCTTGTCGATCCTGGTCATGGCCGCCACCGGCTACCTGGTGGGCTGGCGGGTGCGCACCTCGATCCTCGAGGCGGCAGCTGGCTTCCTGCTGCTGCTGGCCTTCGCCTACGCCTTCTCGTGGATCATGGCCTACGTCGGGCTGATCGTGCCGTCGCCGGAGGTGGTGAACAACGCCAGCTTCATGGTGATCTTCCCGCTCACGTTCGTGGCCAACACGTTCGTGCCGGCCGAGAGCCTGCCCACGGTGCTGAAGACGTTCGCCGACTGGAACCCGGTCTCGTCGGTCACCCAGGCGTCGCGAGAGCTGTTCGGCAACACCGACCCGACGGCCGCCGCTCCGGATGTGTGGTCGCTTCAGAATCCGGTGCTCTACACGTTGATCTGGGTCGCGATCATTCTCGTGGTGTTCGTGCCGATCACCGTTCGGAAGTTCCAGAGGGCCGGGAACCGCTGAGCCTGCGGCGGAGGCGGTCGACGCAGGAGATCACGCTCATCTGCCGCACCCGCTCCCGGTCGCCGGGTAGGCGCACCAGCACGGCGTCGACGTCGTCGCCGATCGCGAGACCGAGCCACACGGTGCCCGGCAGCTGACCCTCCTGCTCGGCGGGGCCCGCCACGCCTGTGGTGGAGAGGCCGACGTCGGCCCCGAGCAGGCGGCGCACGCCGTCGGCCATCGCCATCGCCGCCTCCTCGCTGACCACCGGCCCCTCCGGCACGTCGAGCACGTCGAACTTCACCTGGCTGTCGTAGGCCACGACGGCGCCCCTGAACCACCCGCTGGAACCCGGCACCGACACGATCCGCGACGCCACCAGGCCGCCGGTGAGCGACTCGGCCACCGCCACGGTGAGCCCGTGCTCCTGCAGCAGCCGCCCGGTCGCCTCCTCCATCGTCTCGTCAGCGCTGCTGAACACGAGCTCGGCGAGGATGGCGCGGATCTCGGCCTCCTCCGCGTCGAGCAGCTCGCCAGCCGCGGCCTCGGAGTCGGCCCGCGCCGTGATGCGCACCTTCAGGCCCTCGATGCCGCTGGCCAGGAACGCGATGGTGGGGTTGCCGAGGGCGTCGAGCGCGTCGAGACGGGGGGCCAGCAGCTCCGCGAGGCGCGACTCGCTCTCGCCCCACGTGCGGATCGTGCGGCTGACGATCGTCTGCCGTACCCCCGCCCGCTCGGCCAGGTCGGGCAGCACGGCGCGCTCGAGCATCTCGCGCATCTCGTAGGGCACGCCGGGCACCGCGTAGACCACCTGCTTGCCGTCGTCGCCGACCGGGCAGATCAGCCCGGGCGCGGTGCCGGTTCGCTGCTCGATGACGGTCGCTCCCTCCGGCACGTCCGCCTGGCGGAGGTTCGACCCGGGCATGGGCCGGCCGCGATCGTCGAAGATCTTGCGGATCCGCTCGCTGACCTCGTCGTCGCGCCGTAGCTCGACCCCCATCAGCTCTGCGATGGCGTCGCGGGTGATGTCGTCCTGGGTGGGTCCGAGCCCGCCGCACACGATCACCGCGTCGGCACGGCCGAGCGCGTCGCGCAGCACCTCGACGATGCGCCTCCGGTTGTCGCCGACCTTCGTCTGGCGCAGGTGCTCGATGCCCGACAGGGCGAGCTGCTCACCGATCCACGCGGAGTTGGTGTCGACGATCTGCCCCAGCAGCAGCTCGGTCCCCACAGCCACAACCTCACATCTCATGCCGCCAGCATGCCCCAGGGCGGGAGGGTCGTAGCCCTAGCTGCGTGTCGATCGGATCGTTGGAGCGCTATCGACCCGGCGCAGCCGCTGGGGGGGCGGGGGTCTCCCCCGCAAGAGCGCCGGAGGGCGGCTCCGCCGCCCCGTAGGCGCACAACAGCGCGGCCGCAGGCCGCACCCCACGACCTCGAATGCGGAGCTCCGCTCCGCATTCGAAAGAGCTAGCGGCGACCTGCGGTGGTGGCGGCTCGGCTGCCCGCCGCAACGTACTGGGCGCCGCTGACGACGGTGAGCACGAGCGCGATCCAGAGCAGGCCCGTGGCGACCCAGGTGGCGTCGTCGACGGTGAGGGGGAGGAGCCCGAAGCCGACCGCTACCTCTTGCACCACGGTCTTGGCCTTGGCCATCGCCGTGGCGGGCACGGCCAGGCCGCGACGCCCCCAGTACGACCTGAACGCCTGGATGCCGAGCTCACGCAGCGCGATCACCGAGACCGGCAGCCACCAGAAGGTGCCGTTGGCGACCAGCGCCACCATGGCGCCGAGGACGAGCACCTTGTCGGCCAGCGGATCGAGGAACGCACCCGAGCGGGTGGTGCCCATCCGCCGGGCCAGCACGCCGTCGATGCCGTCGGTGATGCAGAGCAGGATCCAGAGCGTCACGGCGACCCAGGTGGCACCGGAGTCGACGATCATGGCGAGCAGCGGGATGGTGAGGACCAGGCGACCGACCGTCACCAGGTTGGCCGGCGTGGCCAGCGCCGACGGGCCGAACTGCGACGGTGCGGTGGTCACGGTCGCAGCGCCGGCGCGTCCTGGCCGGCATCGGCGACCGTGCCGGCGTAGAGCGGCAGGGCGTTGAGGTCGGGCCCTTCGGCGCCGATGATGCGCACCGGCACGATGCTGCCCACCTCGATGTCGTCGGGCACGCTGATGATGCCGTCGATCTCGGGTGCCTCGCGGTGGCTGCGCGCCACGCCGGGAGCGTCGACGAGCACGTCTGCGACGGTGCCGATGAGCGCGTCCCGTCGGGAGGCGGTGATGCCGTCCTGGAGCTCTCGCAGCTCGGCCAGCCGCTCGTCCATGAGGCCCCGTGGCACCGCGCCGTCGAGGTCGGCCGCGTAGGTGCCGGCCTCGCTGGAGTAGGCGAAGAAACCGCACCAGTCGACCTGCGCGGCCTCGACGAAGGCGAGCAGCTGGTCGTGGTCGTCCTCGGTCTCGCCCGGGTAGCCGACGATGAAGTTGGAGCGGAAGGCGGCCTCGGGGGCGCGGTGACGGATGTCGTCGATGCGTCGCAGGAACCGCTCGCCGTCGCCCCAGCGCCGCATGCGCCTGACCAGCGGCGCCGACACGTGCTGCAGCGAGAGATCGAAGTAGGCGACACCAGTGGCGCAGATCGCGTCGATCAGCCGGTCGGTGAGATCCGACGGGTAGAGGTAGAGCAGCCGAACCCGGTGGATGCGCTCGGCGATCGACTCGACCAGCGGGACGATCGCCCGCTCCCCCACGCCCTGGTCGCGGCCGTAGCTGGCGAGGTCCTGCGCGACGAGCACGATCTCGCGCGCGCCGCCGGCGGCCAGCTCGTCGACCTCGCCGAGCACCTGCTCGATCGTGCGGGAGCGCTGCGGGCCCCGGAAGCTCGGGATGGCGCAGAAGCCGCAGGCCTTGTCGCAGCCCTCGGCCACCTTCACGTAGGCCCACGGGGCCGCGCTCGCC
>DATCYI010000141.1:0-2293 GCA_036570385.1 Acidimicrobiales bacterium
GCCTGGCCGGCGGCGTCGGCGCGGTGAACCAGGTCGCCGACCTGCTCGACGACCCGCAGGTGACCGAGCGCGCCAGCCTCCTCCCCGTCGACGACTCGGACCTGCGGGTGCTCGCCGGTCCGGTCCGCTTCGGGGGCGTCCCGCAGGCGGCCCTCGCGCAGCCGCCGGAGCTCGGAGCGGACTCCGACGAGGTGCTCCGAGAGGCCGGCTTCAGCGACGCCGAGATCCAGACCCTGAGAGCAGACGCCGTCACCCCCTGACCGGGTCGCGCCGCCGCGCCGCTCCAGCCTCAGAGGTGGACGTCGACGATGGGGCGCTCGAGGGGGTTGACGTTGACCTCTCGCAGCGCCGGCAACAGGCGCTCGTAGGGCAAGCCGGCCAGGAAGCCGTCGAGCACGCGCTCGAAGTTCGAGAGGTGGCCCTCGCCGCGCTCGGAGAGGCGCATGTACTCGAAGCCCTTCGCGTGCAGGCCGCGCTGCTGGCGGGGCAGGTTGGAGAAGTCCTGCGCGGGGATGGGCGGCCAGCGGGGATCGTCCCAGTCCCACACCTCGGGCGGGGTGGGGCGGGGTCGCTCGGCCCCCTCCGGGAAGCGGGTGAGCGACCAGATCTCCATCAGCGTCTCCTCCGGCCCTAGCGGGCGGAAGCGGTAGGACGAGGCGCTGCTGTACATCGGCAGCACGAACCAGTGCGGGAAGCAGTAGCCCATCGGCTCGTTGATGCCGAGCTCGACCAGCTGGTTGAGGTCGGGCACCGGGTGGCCCTGGGAGCGATGCCACTCGACAACCGCGTCGTTGAGCGTGCGGTCCCACGTGGCCGCGGCGAGCGCCGGGTCGGCCGGCAGCTCGATGTCGCGCAGGCCCTCGGCGATGCGCAGGTCGTTGGCGTGGACCATGCCCTCCATGCCCTCGCTCATGGTGCGGAGGTACTTGAGCTCGGCGTCGACGTAGGCCCTCGGGTCGAAGGCCTGGCCGGGGCGGGTGGAGTAGCGCATGCCCGGGATGACCAGCTGAGGGTGGGCCTCGACCACGTGGTACTGCTCCTGGAAGGCCTGCTGCGCCAGCTTCCAGTTCACCGGGAGCCGGCACGCGAACCACCACTCGGTGCGCAGCGTGTCGACCATCCACGCGTCGAGGATCGACGCGGCCGGCTCGATGCACTCCCGCAAGGGCGGCGCGCCGTCGTCGAGGTTGATCCACGCGCAGGCGCCCCACAGCTCGCAGCGCACGGGCGTGAGGTCGATCTCGCCGGGCGCCAGGTTGCTCTCGGCGAACATCTTGCGCTGCGGGATGTGGGTGTTCTTGCCGTCCTGGCCGTAGCACCAGCCGTGGAACGGGCAGGTGAAGCTGTCGCAGCTGCCGCTGCCGACCACCACCTTCACCCCGCGGTGGCGGCACGCGTTCTGGAAGGCCCGCACCTCCATGTCGTCGCCGCGCTGGACGATGATCGACTGGTCGAGGATCTCGTACTCGACGAAGTCGCCGGGCTCGGGGATCTCCTCGAGCCGGCACGCCATCTGCCAGATCCGGGGCCAGAGCTGCTCGGCCTCGAGCTGGAAGAAGTCGGGGTCGTAGTAGCGCTCCTTGGGCGCTCGATCCGGCTGCTGCATCGCATGCGGGACCGCGTGCTCCGACGACTTCTTCCCCACGACGTCCTTCCTCCGATCACCAGGCGGACTAGGTTGGACCGGTCGGTACAGGTTAGCAGTGGGGGGACTCGTGGTCTCAGCAACGATGTCGCACGCAGAGGTCGCGGAAGGGGTGCGAGCCGCCATCGCCGCCTACACCCACGCCCTCGACGACGGGCGCACCGACGACGTCGTCGCCAGCTACTGCCCCGACGGCGTCTTCGACATGCCGGGCACCGGCACGTTCGAGGGCCACGACGCCCTGCGCGAGGCCTACGCCGCGTGGGCGCCCCGCAAGCCGCAGCGCCACCTGGTCGTCAACACCCTGCTGCACGACTTCGACGACCACGAGGCCACGGCCACCAGCGATGTCGTGTTCATCCGCGAGGGCAGCTCCGGCTGGGCCGTGCAGTTCGTGGCCCGCTACCGCGACACGCTGCACCACGTCGACGGCTCCTGGAAGTTCCACCGCCGCACCGTCTCGTCATGACCCCAGCGCCCGCGTCCGCGGCAGCGACCGCGGCGATGCAGCCGGACATGAGCTGGCTCGGCGTGCTCGAGCACCACGCCCGTCGCACGCCTGACAAGGCGCTCGCGGTCTACGGCGACGACGTCGTCACCTACGCCGGCATGGTCGACCGCGCCGCCGCGGTGGCCGGCGGCCTGGCC
>DATCYI010000142.1:0-4620 GCA_036570385.1 Acidimicrobiales bacterium
CCCCGGCGTGCCCGAGTCGGAGGTGGTCGGTCTGCTCCGGCGATCAGGGCACACAGCCTCACGGCCGTGCTGATCAGGCCCGCCGAGCTCGAGGCGATCCGGCGCGGCGAGGCCGACCTCGCCTTCCGGCGCTGGGACCGACCCCGGGTGAAGGTGGGCACCCGGTTGCGCACCGCGGTCGGGGTCATCGAGGTGTTGAGCGTCGACAAGGTGGCGCTGTCGTCGCTGCGGGCCGACGATGCCCGGCGCGCAGGCGCCGCCTCGCTGACCGCCCTGAAGGAAGGGCGCGCGGCGCGCTCGCGGGGGCCGTCGACGTGGTCGAGCACCGCTTCGCCGCGCGGCGAGAGCAGGTAGCCGATGGCGAGCGACTCTGTGAGGCCGCGCTCCTTGAGCTTGCGGACGTCGCGCTTGAGCTCAGGGGTCGGACGGCCGAGCTCGGCGGCGAGGTCGGGGGCGCGCACCTCCGGGTTGGCATCGATGATGCGCAGCGTGTCGAAGGTCCAGGGACCGATCGGCGACGCGCGGTCGAGCCGTTCGAGACCGGCGAGGATCTGCGTGATCTCAGCCTCGTCGGGCACGGTCTCGCGCAGCACCTCGCGCGGGTCGCGCCCGGCATGGGCGAGCCCGACTCTAAACACGGGGCGCTCGGCTCGCGCCGCGAGCGCCTCCTTCAGGGCGGTCAGCGAGGCGGCACCCGACCGCCGGGCGTCGTCGGCCCGCAGCGACGACAGCGCCACCTGGTCGACGCTCAACACCTCGATGACCCCGACCGCGGTGCGCAACCGGGTGCCCACCTTCACCCGGGCTCGGTCCCAGCGCCGGAAGGCGAGGTCGACCTCGCCGCGCCGGATCGCCTCGAGCTCAGCGGGCCTGATCAGCACGGCCGTGAGGCTGTCTGCCCTGATCGCCGGAGCAGACCGACCACCTCCGCCTCCGGCACGCCGGGGCTCCAGAGGTAGCCCTGGCCATGGTCGCAGCCGAGCCGCTCGAGCTGCTCGAGCTGGCGCGGCGACTCCACGCCCTCGGCCACCACTGCGAGCCCGAAGCTGTGGCCCAGGTGCACGATCGACTCCACGATCACCGTGTCCTCCGCGATCGCGCCGAGGCCGGCCACGAAGCTCCTGTCGATCTTGAGGACGTCGAGCGGCACCCGGCGCAGGTTGCTCAACGAGGAGTGACCCGTGCCGAAGTCGTCCATCGAGAGCCGCACCCGCATGGCGCGGAGCTGGCCGATCACGGCCAGGGCCGCGTCGACGTCCTGCATCACCGCGGTCTCGGTGATCTCCAGGGTGAGCGCCCGCGGCGGCAGCTCCGCGACCTCGAGCGCGCGCCGGATCTGCTCGGGCAGCTCGGGATCCGACAGCTGCTGAGCTGACACGTTGACCGCGACACGGAGATCGGGGGCGCCGAGGCTGGGGTCGCCCCGCCACCCGGCGAGGGCCCGGCAGGCCTCCCTCAGCACGTGCTCGCCGATGCGGCCGACGTAGCCCATGTCCTCGGCCACGGTTATGAACTCGTCGGGCCCCACGGCCCCGAAGCGCCGGTTGTTCCAGCGGGCCAGGACCTCGAGCTCGGTGATGCGACCCGACGAGAGCTCGACCACGGGCTGGTAGACGACCGACAGCTCGTCGCGGTCGAGCGCGCCTCTGAGCTCCTCCGCGATCTGGACCCGACGCCTGGTCCGCGCCTCCATCACCTGGTCGAACACGGCCAGAGCCGGGCCCTCGGAGGTCCTCGCCTCTCGCACCGCTAGGGCAGCGCGCTGCATCAGGTCGTCAGCGGAGATCGGATCGTCGCCGCCGACGATCGCCACCCCGACGTTCCAGCGCAGGAGGTGCTGGAAGCCGGCAGCCTCGATGCCCTCGGTGAGCGCGGCCATGAGGGACTCGCCGCGGGCCCGGGCGGCCACTGGATCGTCCAGCCCCAGGGCGAGGCTCACGAACTTGTCGCTCGCGTACCTGGCGACGAGGTTGCGGTCGCCTGCCATCTCGCTGAGGATCTCGGCCACCAGGCGCAGCGCGGCGTCGCCCGCCGGGTGGCCTCGTCGCTCGTTGACCTTGGCGATGTCGTCGAGGTCGACCATCACCACACCCGCGGTGGTGCGGGCGGGGTCGGCCAGCGCGGCCGTCAGGCGCCGGCGGAACAGCGTGCGGTTGGCCAGGCCCGTGAGGTCGTCGTGGGTGGCCTGGTGGGTGAGGAGCCGCTCCACCTCGTCACGGTCGGCCAGATCGCCGGCCATCGACGCGACGACGAAGCTGGTGACGATCGCGACCGCCAGGAAGATCGGCAGCGTGATCACGCCCGGCGCGGTCTCCGCCACCGCGAAGGGGCCGAAGCCCGTCTCGGTGGCGAGGTTGGCGCCGAGAGCAACCACGAAGCCGGCGGCCGCCACGGCCTGCACGCCGAAGCGCATGCCGGCCCAAACCAGAGCGACGAGCATCAGGTAGGGCAGCAGCGCAGCCCCGTGGGTGCCGATGTCGGCGAACGACAGGCCGGTGGCGATGACGACGAACGCAGCGAGCGCGGCCGTCTCCCGACTCGTCCGCGAGGGCCGTCGGTGCGCCGGCAGCTTGAGGAGCAGGGGCGTGACCACGAGGACGCCGAGGCCGTCGCCCATCACCCACTCGAGCCACGACTCGAGCCAGTGCTCGTCGTAGTCGAGCACCGAGCCGACGGTGCCGATGGCCGCTCCGATCATCGGCCCGGTGATGACGGCGACGAGCAGGAACTCGACCAGCGTGCGGCCGCTGGTCAGCGATCTCGTCCTGGTGCTCAGGTGGCGCAGGATCAGTGCCGACACGGCCGGTTCGACGGAGTTGCCGAGTCCCCAGATCAGGCCGGCCCGCAGCGGCATGAAGCCGAGCACCAGACCGACGGCGGTGGGGACGAGGATCCCGGCGACGACCCAGCCCCAGCGTCGAACCGGGACCAGCAGCATGGCGACCAGCGCCGCTCCCGCGGGTGGCCAGAAGCCCGCGGCGGTCTCCGAGGCCTCGCCCCGCCACACCACGCTCAGGCCGAAGACCACGCACACCAGCCCGACCACCAGCGTGATCTGTGGGCCCGAGGCCGCTTCGACCCGGGCCGCGGTGATGGAGCGGCCCCCCGGCAGGCGCACCTCCGCGGGCGCCGCGCTCGCCACCCGCTCGCGCTCAGCTGCCACGACTAGGGAGCGTACTTACGCCGGTCAGCCTCCGAGCTCGCGAGCGGCGAGCACCTCGGCTCGCCGAAAGCGAGGACCGCTCGAACCCTCTTCGGCTGTGATCAGTCCCTGCTCGGCCATGTTCAGCGCCTGCTGCACCGGGACCTCGAGGAGCTTGGCCGCCTCCTCCACGTCGAGCAGCTCGTCGAGCGGCTCCGGCGCCGCTGCGTCGTCCGCCATCAGGGCTTGCCCTGCTCGTGGCGGCGGGTGGCGCTGCCCGGCAGCGGTTGCTGCGGATGCGCTGGTGGCGCCGGGGAGCGGTCGACCGTGTCGGCACCATCCGGTTGGCGCGTGGTCCTGCCCGCGGCGAGCACCGCTCGTGCGATCAGCCCCACGATCAACAGCACGATGATCAGCACCATCACGTACGCCATGCGTCACCTCCAGCGACCTGCGCCCCGGGACGGGGACGCTCGTTGTCTGACCCTCCCCGTCCCGCGGCCCGCACAAACGAGTCAGCGGCCCTGCCACTGCGGGTCGCGCTTCTCGATGAAGGCGGTGGCGCCCTCCTTGGCGTCCTCGCTCGAGAAGACCTTGGGCTGCCACTCGGCCTGGCGCTCGATCGCCTTCTTCGGGTCGGTGACCGAGAGGCGCACGAGCTCCTTGGTGGCCTGCAGCGCGAGCGGCCCGTTGCGGGCGATCCGCTCGGCCATGGCGATGCCGGCCTCGAGCACCTGGTCGGCCGCCACCACCTGGTTGACGAGGCCGAGGTCGTAGGCCCGCTCGGCGTCGATGTTGTCGCCGGTGAGGGTCATCTCGAGGGCGACCGCCAGCGGGATCCGCGTTCCCAGCGCCACGCCACCACCGGCCGCGAAGAGAGCCCGCTTCACCTCAGGGAGGCCGAACTTCGCCTCCGAGGACGCCACCACCACGTCGCAGCCGAGCAGCAGCTCGAACCCTCCGGCTACCGCCGTGGCCTGGGCGGCCCCGACGATCGGCACGCCGATGTCTCCCTGCATGAAACGACCGAACACCTTCATGCCCTCCTTCTGCGCGTCGGTCGGCTTGCTGTCGCCGGCCGCGAAGGCGCGCAGGTCCATGCCGGAGCAGAAGGCGCGGTCGCCGGTGCCGGTGAGCACGACGGCGCGGGTGGCGGAGTCGGACTCGGCGTCGGCGAGTCCCAAGCCGAGCTCGCCCATCAGCTCGGGGCTCAGGGCATTGCGAGCATCAGGTCGGTTGAGGCGTAGGACGAGCACGGCGCCTCGCTGCTCGCGCACGAGTACGGGTTCGGTCATGGTTGGGTGCTCCTGGTGTCGATGGCGATCGGATCAGTGGCTAGCCGATGTCGGGCGTGCGGACCAGCGTGGCGTCGCCGAACCGGGTAGGCGGGGCGACCGCTGCTCAGGGCAGCCCGGCCAAGACCTTGTCGAGCGTCACGGGCAGGTGTCGCACCCGCACGCCGGTGGCGTGCCAGACGG
>DATCYI010000143.1:0-1590 GCA_036570385.1 Acidimicrobiales bacterium
GACCAGGCACCGTCACCTCGGCTCCGTGCAGCACCACCGCGTATGGCAGGTCGAGCTGCGGCCCGATCAGCCCGACGGGCAGCGCCGGATCGAGCACGACCCGCGTGGCGCCGACCTCGGTGGCGAGCGCCTTGACCTGCCGCACCAGGGCCGGCGTGGGGAGGAGCACCTTCTCCTTCGAGCGCACCACGCGGAAGGGCTGGTCAGCGTCCCACTCGGCGGCGCCGTCGTAGGGAGTCGTGAAGACCGTGAAGGACGAGGGGTCGAGCCGGCGCCACAGCTCCCAGAGCATCGTCTGGATCCCACCGTGCTTGGGCGGGAAGTCGTTGGTCACGAACAGGTGGTGCATCGGGCTCCGGGGGCTACCGGGTGGTGGTGGGGTGTTCCAGCTCGTCACGCACCAGCGGGTCCGGGTCGTCGGTGAGGCGCGCCGTGAGATCTTCGCGTCCGAGGCGGCGCGCGGCCCACACGGCGTGAGCCCGCAGGAGCGGATCCTCGTGGGCCAGGTACCGCTCCAGCAGGTGCACGACGTCGGCGTGTCGTCCGTCGCCGACGTTGCCGAGCACCACCAGTGCGTTGCGGCGCACGTAGCGAAGCTCGCGGCGCGGGATGTACCAGCGCTCGGCGTGGGCCAGGACGACGGCGTCGTCGGGATCCAGCAGCTCGAGCAGCGGGGCCACCGGGCGCTGGCGACCGTCGTCGACGGCGATGGGGGTGCGGCGGTTCGGCGGGCACACGTCCTGGCAGTCGTCACAGCCGTAGATCCGTCCCCCGAGCGCAGCTCTGTGCTCGCGAGGGAAGACGCCTTCGGCCTGCAGGAGCCATGAGAGGCAGCGCCTCGCGTCGACGACCCCCGGCGCGGTGATCGCGGCCGTGGGGCAGCTGTCGATGCACCTGGTGCACGTGCCGCAGCGGTCGGTGACCCGCTCGCCTGAGGGGGCAAGAGGAGCATCGGTGATGACCGAGCCGAGCACGTACCAGCTGCCGAGCCGGGGCAGCAGGAGGTTGGCGTTCTTGCCCCACCAACCGATGCCCGCCCGGTGGGCGGCGGCGCGATCGACGAGCGCGTTGTCGTCGGCGGCGATGCGCGCCTTCCAGCCATGCTCGCGCAGCACCTCGGCGACGGACTCCAGGCCGAGGCGCAGCGCCGCGTAGTGATCGCTCCAGGCGTAGCGGGCGATGCGCCCGACCGGCCCCGAGAGGTCGATGACCGGCTCCTCCGTGAGATAGCCCTTGGCGGCGACCACGAGGGACCGGGCACCCTCGACCGACCGGCCCGGGTCGGTTGAGCGAGCCGGGTTCCGGTAGGTGAACATCATCCCGCCGTGGAGCCCCTCCTCCTTGCGCGCCTCGAGGGTCTCCCGCACGTCTTCGAAGGGCTCTGCGGTGGTGACCTCGACGACGTCGAGCCCGGCTCCGGTGCCGGCGGCGCGGATCTGCGTCGTGGTGGGCACCACGCGCTCCTCCTCCAGGTGGCGACCCACCACTAGTTAGCGCGCAACGGGCGCGTGCGGCGCGGTCGACCCGCGGTGCGCTGCTCCGAGCCGTTCGAGCTCGGCACGGGCCGGGGCGGCGCGGCATCGCCCACGG
>DATCYI010000144.1:0-2011 GCA_036570385.1 Acidimicrobiales bacterium
GGCCGCGTCGAGCAGCGGGTCGAGCGACGGCGAAGGTGGCAGCGGCAGGCGCTCGGTGAGCAGCGGGAGGGCGAGCACTTCGGCGGGCATTGTCCGGATTGTCGCGCACGAATGCAAAGAACACAACCGTTCGTTGCAACGAGATCGCCGGAATCTCAGGCATCTCGAAGAGAGTGCGTGACGAGCTGGGATTCGTCGTTGTAGCGCTACCGAGCACCGAGTCCGGTTCAGCCGACATGAGTAGATAGGCGTGGTTAACATCGGTCGCCATGGATCAGGACCGCCCGGTGGACTGCCGTTCGATGATCGGACTTCGATGCACGGCCGCGATGGTGACCACGCTGCCGTCCGTGCGAGCCCGCGTCCGCGATGAAGGACGCGTCGTGCTCGAGGTCAGCTCATCGCCCCATCCCGCTGAGCACCGCGTCGTCTGCCCTTGCGGCTTCCGTCGCTCGATCGCCGACGCCCACCAGCGCCGGCTCGACGGCGAGCAGATGGCGCTGCGGGGGGCGCCCTCGGGCGCACCATCGATCGAGTGGGGCGTCGCTCCCGGCGACCTGAGCCTGCCCGGCTCGATGGTGCGCGTCGCCGAGGGCGAGGACTGGTTGCACGTTGCGGCGGTCGCTGCACCCATCGAGCTGTGCAACGCCGCCCTCGGCGGCGACGATCTGCTCCGAGAGGTCGGGTTGCTCAGCGCTCCCGACCTCGACGTGACGCTCCTGCACGCGACCACGCCCGCCGGCGAGGACGCTGTCTCAGACGAGGCCATCGACGTGGTGCAGGCCGCGCTGGCCCGGGTGGCGGTGCACGTGATGCTCGAGGGGCTCGGTCACAACCCGGCCCGCCATCGCTAGCCGCGCAACCGCATCGCGTTGGTCGGGAACCTCTGGTCCTCGACCGACGACCCTCTTGTCATGCCCCAGCCGAGACGTCGGTCTCGGCTCGTCCCCCCGAGGAGCACGCACGCATGAGGACTTCCACCCGTCTGGTCTCGGCCGGTGCCATCGCCGGCCTGGCGCTCTTGGCGACAGCCGCCCCAGCAACGGCGCACGTGAGCCCCGACAAGACAGAGGTTCCCGCCGGCGGCTACACGTCGGTCGCGCTCACCACCGGTCACGGCTGCGAGGACTCGCCCACGACGAGCATGGCGATCCAGATCCCCGAGTCGATCCCCAACGTGACGCCGGCGATCGTGGCCGGTTGGGACGTCGCCATCGAGACTGTGCCCCTCGACGAGCCGCTCGAGGGCTCGCACGGCAGCCAGATCACCGAGCGCGAGGCGGTCGTGACCTACACCGCGCAGCCCGGCCAGGAGCTGGCCGACGGGTTCCGCCAGTCCTTCACGATCGGCTTCCAGGCCCCCGATGCGCCCGGCGAGCTGCTGTTCTTCAAGACCATCCAGACCGGTGTCGAGGGCGAGACGGCCTGGATCGAGGAGTACACGGGCGAGGGCGAGGAGCCCGAGACACCGGCACCCCTCGTCCGCGTGGTGGCCGCGGGCGACGACGCCCACGGCGTGGCTGCTGCTGACGATGACGCCGGCGACGACGACGACGATGATGCCAGCGTCGTCACCGAGTCCGCGGCGGTCGACGCCGACGACAGCGGCGACGACGACGGCGGCTCAGACGCCATGGCGATCGCCGGTCTGGTGGCTGGTCTCGTCGGTCTCGCCGCCGGCGGCACCGCTCTGGTCAGGACGCAGGCGGCAGCTCGAAGGAGCTGACGGGGCGGGCGACCGTCGTAGCTGACGGTCGCCCGCGCAGCTCCACCTCGCCGTCGACCCGCCAGCAGCACCGCTCCTCGGCGGTGGCGTGCTCGACCGCTGCGTGCGAGGCCAGGACCCGGCCGGGCACGTGCTTGGCCAGCTCCGTGAGGCGAGCGGCCTCGTTCACCGGGTCACCGATCACCGTGTACTCGAAGCGCCGTTCATGGCCGATGTTGCCGGCCACGACGTCGCCGGCGGCCACGCCGATCCCTGCCGTCAGCTCGGGGACCTCTTCGCACAGGC
>DATCYI010000145.1:0-14759 GCA_036570385.1 Acidimicrobiales bacterium
CCGACGGTGGCGGCGAAGAACGGCATGGTGGCGCCGGCCACGAGGCCCACGAGCCCGAGGACGTTGAGCGTCACGTGGGTGGCCCGCCGTCCGACGGTCGGTCCGTCCACCGCCATCACGATCCCGACGCCCACGGCGACCACGCCCGCCGTCAGCGCGAGCACGTAGGCCGCCACCGCGACGTCGAAGCGCCGCTCGACGCCCTGGCGGATGGTCACGACCAGCAGGCCGGCGAGGGTCACGAGACCGGCGACGTAGAGAGCGCCGGACACGCCGACCACGGCGTCGGCGAGCTCCGCCTCACGCCCGATGCCCACGCCGGCGGCGCCCACGGCGACGGCGACGCGCTGCCACGTCACCCAGCGGTCGCTGGGTGCGGGAGCCGCCGACCACGTCACGGTCAGCATGAGCGAAACGCCGCTGATCGCCAGCACCATCCCGCCGGCGAGGAAGAGGTGCAGGGGCAGCCAGCGAGCGTCCACCGCCGCGGCCGACAAGGCGGCCGCGGCGATGAACCCCAGAGCCAGGCGCAGGGTCACCCGGGTCTGGGCGTGGGATCGGCGTACCCGATCGGCCGCCGCGGGCTTGGACGCCGGGCGGCTCCGGCCCTCGGGCGCGGCGCCGTCGGTGCGCCACCGACTCGAAGGGATCTCGTTCACAGCCGCGCCAGTCTCCCCCATCGTGCTGCTCGCCCTACATGAGGCCGAGCTGGAGGCGCGTGGCCTCAGGCATCCGGTGGATGCTCCAGCGGGGCTCCCACACGAGGTTCACCACTACGTCGTCGACGCCGGGCACGGCGCGCACGGCGCGGGTGGCGTCGGCTTGGAGCACGTCTCCCATGCCGCAACCGGGCGCCGTCATCGTCATGTCGATCTCGATGCGACGGGCGCCGTCGGCGTCGACGACCTCCTCGCAGCGGTACACGAGGCCGAGCTGCACGATGCTCACCGGGATCTCCGGGTCGTAGACCTGGTCGAGCGCCTCGGTGACGTGGTCCATGTCGAACGGTCCGTCGCCGGTGGCGGCCGCCGGACCGTCGGGGATCTCCAGCCCGAGGGCGTCAGCGTCGGCGCCGGCGATGCGCAGCAGCGAGCCCATCTCGGTGCGCACGGTGACGCTGCCGCCGAGCTGCTGCACGATCTCGACCTCGCCACCTTCGGTCAGCATCACGACCTGCCCCGCCGGGACGGTGGTGGCGGTGCAGTCGCGCTTCAGGGCGATGGGTTCCCAGGCACGGCTCACGACCGCGCCTCCCCCACCTGGGCAGCCACCGCCGTCGCCACGCGCTCGCGCAGCGAGACCGGGCCCATCGCCTCGACCACCTCGGCCGCGAACGCGGCCACCAGCATCGAGCGGGCCTCGGCCAGCGGGATGCCACGAGATCGCAGGTACAGCAGCGCCTCGTCGTCGAGCCGCCCGACGGTGGCGCCGTGGGTGCAGCGCACGTCGTCGGCGAAGATCTCGAGCCACGGTCGGGTGTCGGCCTGGGCCGTGGGAGCCAGGAGCAGGTTCCGGTTCGACTGGTCGGCGTCGGTCCCGACGGTGCCCTGCCGAACGATGACGTGGCCGCTGAACGAACCCCTGGCGACGTCGTCGATGACGCCCCGGAAGCGCTGGGCGCTGGTGCAGTGCGAGGCGGCGTGGTCGACGGTGACCACCGTGTCGTGGCGCTGCTCGCCCTTCGGCAGGTAGAGCCCGTCGACGACGAGGCTGGACCCGGGTCCCGCGAAGCGGACGTGGACCGCAGCCCGGGCGATGGCGGCGCCCAGCAGGATCGAGCTGGTGCGCACGGTGGACCCGGCGGCCTGGTCGACGTGGGTGCGGCCGACGTGCACGGTGCTGGGCGCCTCCACCTGCACCCTGTGGTGGGTGAGGGTGGCGTCCCTTCCGACCACCAGCTCGGTGGTGGCGTTGACGGTGCTGCCGGTGTCGAGGCTCGCGTAGGTCTCGATCAGGTGATGCGCGCTGCCGGGGGCCACGTGCACGACGAGGCGAGGGTGCACCGCCGCACCGGACAGCCCGACGTGCACGACCTGGACGGGCGGCCCCAACGGACTGAAGTCGGCGGAGAGGCGCAACACGGAGGTGCCCGCGCCGGCCAGGCGGCTCAGCGCGTCGAAGCCGTCCGCCGGCTCGTGCGCCGGGCCTGCTCCGGCCGCGAACGACCGCTCCCAGGTGACCTCGATGGCGTCGAGCCCGTCGGACAGCTCGGGCACCAGCACGCCGTCGACCAACACGAGGCGGGGACCTCCGTGGTCGCCGGCCAGCTCGTCGACGAGAGCGCGGTCGATCGCCGGCTTCGTGCTCGGCGCGGGAGCCGCCGACTCCAAGGCGGCCACGATGGCCTCGACGGGCGTGTACCGCCATGCCTCGTCGTGGTTGTCGGGCATGCCGTGGGCGTCGAGCCACTCGACCACACCGTCGGCTTCGGCGGCGCGCCGGCCGGGGGGCAGGTGCCGCTCCAGGAGCTTGGCGGAGGCGCGCATCAAGCCGGCGCCCCAGCGCCCGCGGGCACCCCGTAGCCCGTGGTCTCGAGCTCAGTGGCGAGCGTGTGGTCGCCGGAGCGAACGATGCGGCCGCGGTCGAGGACGTGGACCCGGTCGGGCCGCACGTACTCGAGCATCCGGGGGTAGTGCGTGATCAGCAGCATCGACCGCTCCGGGTGCCGGAGGCGCTGGACACCCTCGGCCACGACCCGCAGCGCGTCGATGTCGAGCCCCGAGTCGGTCTCGTCGAGGATCGCGAGCTTCGGCTGGAGGAGCGACATCTGCAGCACCTCGTTGCGCTTCTTCTCGCCCCCGGAGAAGCCGGCGTTGACGGAGCGGCTGAGGAACGCCGGATCCATCTCGAGCAGCGCCATGTGCTCCTTGGCCAGCGCGAGCATCTCCACCGCGCTGATCTCATCCTCGCCGCGCTCGCGCCGGATGGCGTTGACCGCAGTGCGCAGGAAGTAGGCGTTGCCGACGCCCGGGATCTCGATCGGGTACTGGAACCCGAGGAACAGCCCCTGGGCGGCGCGCTGCTCGGGGGTGAGGGTGAGGAGGTCGACGCCGTCGAGGGTGGCGGTGCCGGTGACCTCGTACCCGTCTCGCCCGGCGAGGACGTTGGACAGCGTGCTCTTGCCGGCCCCGTTCGGGCCCATGATGGCGTGGACCTCACCGGGGCCGATGTCGAGGTCGAGCCCGTCGAGGATGCGCTTGCCGTCGACGACGGCCTTGAGGTTGGCGACGTGGAGCACCTAGCCCACCGCCCCTTCGAGGCTCAGGCGCATGAGCGCGTGGGCCTCGACCGCGTACTCCATGGGGAGCTCGTCGAAGACCTCCCGGCAGAACCCGTTGACGATCATGGATGTGGCGTCCTCCTCGGTGAGGCCTCGCTGACGGGCGTAGAAGAGCTGGTCCTCGCTGATCTTCGAGGTCGATGCCTCGTGCTCGACCTCGGCGGTGTCGTTCTTCACCTCGACGTAGGGGAAGGTGTGGGCGCCGCACTCCGACCCGATGAGCAGCGAGTCGCACTGGGTGTGGTTGCGCGCCCCGGTGGCCGACCGCAGCACCTTCACCAGGCCCCGGTAGGTGCTCTGGGCCTTGCCGGCCGAGATCCCCTTCGAGACGATCGTGCTCGTGGTGTTGCGCCCGATGTGGATCATCTTGCTGCCGGTGTCAGCCTGCTGGTGGTTCGTCGTGACGGCCACTGAGTAGAACTCGCCGATCGAGTCGTCGCCCTGCAGGATCACGCTCGGGTACTTCCAGGTGATGGCCGAACCCGTCTCCACCTGGGTCCACGAGATCTTGGCCCTGGCCCCGGCCCGGCCCCGCTTGGTGACGAAGTTGTAGATGCCTCCCCGCCCCTCGGCATCGCCGGGGTACCAGTTCTGGACGGTGGAGTACTTGATCGTGGCGTCGTCGCAGGCCACGAGCTCGACCACAGCGGCGTGCAGCTGGTTCTCGTCGCGCTTGGGGGCCGTGCAGCCCTCCAGGTAGCTCACGTCCGAGCCCTCCTCCGCGACGATGAGGGTGCGCTCGAACTGGCCCGTCTCGGCGGCGTTGATGCGGAAGTAGGTCGACAGCTCCATCGGGCACCGCACGCCGGCGGGGATGTAGCAGAACGACCCGTCGGAGAAGACCGCCGCGTTCAAGGCGGCGAAGAAGTTGTCGCGGGGCCCGACCACCGACCCGAGGTGCTTGCGCACCAGCTCGGGGTGCTCGCGCACGGCCTCCGAGAAGGAGCAGAAGATCACCCCGACCTCGGCCAGCGCGGCCTTGAAGGTCGTGACCACCGAGACCGAGTCCATGATGGCGTCGACGGCCACGCCCGAGAGGCGCTCCTGCTCGGCCAGCGAGATGCCCAGCTTGTCGAAGGTCGCGCGGATCTCGGGGTCGACCTCGTCGAGGCTCGCGGGCCCGGGACCCTTGGGCTTGGGGGCCGCCCAGTAGTGCATGTCCTGGTAGTCGATCGGCGGGTGGTGGACGTTCTGCCACTCGGGCTCCTCCAGCGTGAGGAAGTGCCGCAGCGCCGCTAGGCGCCACTCGAGCAGCCACTCCGGCTCCTCCTTCTTGGCCGAGATGAGTCGGACGACGTCCTCATTCAGCCCCTTCGGCGCGCGCTCGGTCTCCACATCGCTGTGGAAGCCGAACGCGTACTCACGCTCGACAAGGGTCTCGATCACATCGGACATGGGGCTCCCTCGCTCGCCATGCCCGCCACATTATCTCTAGGGTTCGCTAGAAGAAACCTCTAGCGACCCGGACTTCAGCCGCCTGATGGCGCGGTGGGCGTGAAGCGCACCGGCAGGCGCTTGATGCCGCCGACCAGCGGGATCCCCACGGCCTCGAGCGGCACCGCATCGCCGACCACCTCGATGTCGGGCAGGCGGGTCAGCAGCTGGCGGAACGCCACCGCCACCTCGCGCCGGGCCAGGTGGGCGCCCAGGCAGAAGTGCGGCCCCGGGCCACCGAAGCCGACGTGGCTGTTGGGGTCGCGCCGGACGTCGAAGCGCTCGGGATCGGTGAAGGCGCGGGGATCGCGGTTGGCCGCGCCGTAGAACAGCACGACCTTGTCGCCCTCGTGGAAGTCGTGGCCCGACACGCTGACGTCGCCGGTGGCCGTGCGCCGCATGAAGGTGACCGGCGAGGCGACGCGCACGATCTCCTCCACCGCCGTCGGGGTGATGCCGTCGAGGTCGGCCTGCCAGAGCTTTCGCTGGTCAGGGTTCTGGGCGAGCAGGTTCATCCCGTGGCTGATCGCCGTGCGGGTGGTGTCGTTGCCGGCCACCGCCAAGAGGATGAAGAAGGGCCCGATCTCCTCGGGAGCAAGCATCTCCTCGCCGAGGTCGTTGTGCACCAGCTTCGACGTGAGGTCGTCGGTGGGCTCCTTGCGACGCTCCTCGGCCAGCGCGTTCATCAGCGAGATGAGCTCCATGCCCGCCTCGAAGAGCGCTCCCAGGAAGTCCCGGTCGCCGATGAACTCGGGATCACCGGCGCCCAGGATGACGTTCGTGGCATCGAGGACGGTCTGGAACTGGCTGCGGGGGATGCCCATCATGTCGCAGATGACGAGCAGCGGGAACGGCTGCGACATCACCTCGACGAGGTCGACCTCGCCCTTCTCGCAGAAGCCGTCGATCACCTCGGTGCAGATCGTCTCCACCGAGTCGAGCACGCCCTGCAGCTGCCGCGGTGTGAACGACCGGGCCACGATCCCGCGCTGACGGGCGTGGCGGGGGTCGTCCATGTTGATGAACGAGCCGAAGAAGTCGAGCGCCTCGGTGGGCATGTCGGGGATGGAGACGGCCCCCTTGCCCGAGCAGAAGTCGAGCGGGCGGCGGCTGATCTCGACGACCTCGTCGAAGCGGGTGACGGCGTAGAAGCGCTCGCGCTCCTCGGTCAGGGGGTTGTCGAACTCGACCGGCACGAAGGGCCCCTCTTCGCGGATCTCCGCGAACTGGGCCATGCGCTCCTCCAGCGGCAGGGTCCAGAAGGACGGCTGGGCCAGCGGAGAGTCGATCGGCGCGGTCATCAGAACCCCTTCGTTAGGCGGTAGCCGGCCAACCTATCCACCACCCCCCGCAGTTCCGAACTGGCCGAACCCAAGATCTGTGCCCGCTCAAGCACGCAATGCGTGCTCTGGCACCCACAGATCTCGTGAGCTACTGGCTGTCAGGTCTCGTCCTCCTCGCGCCCGCTGTCGGATCAGCCGACCGCACTGCAGGTCCGTACTCGGGTTTGTTGGCAATCTTGACTGACTCAGTCGACATTACGTACTGTCGCTCGGCACGCTGGCAGCTGGCCGGCCGAGACAGGTCCTCCGGACAGAAGGAAACGACATGAAGAACCGCACGCGAGCCACCGCTCTCGCCCTCGCCGCCTCGCTCCTCCTCGGCGCCGCGGCGTGCGGCGACGACACGGACCCGGCGGCAGCCACCGGAGAAGGCGGGAGCGCAGCCGAGCTGTCGATAGTGGGCTTCGCCGTGCCCGAGGCCGCCAACAAGGCGATCGCGGAGCAGTGGACCGCCACCGCCGAGGGCGAGGGCGTCACCTTCAAGACCTCCTACGGCGCGTCCGGCGACCAGAGCCGCGCCGTGGTGGCCGGGCTCGACGCCGACTACGTCCACTTCTCGGTCGCCAGCGACGTGACCCGCCTCGTCGACGAGGGCCTCGTGGCCGACGACTGGGACGACGGGCCCACCAAGGGCATCGTCTCCAGCTCGATAGTGGTGTTCGCCGTGCGGGAAGGGAACCCGAAGGGCATCGAGACCTGGGACGACCTGGTCCAGCCGGGGATCGAGATCGTCACCCCGAACCCGGCCTCGTCGGGTGCGGCGCGGTGGAACGCCCTCGCGGCCTACGGCCAGGTGATCGCCGACGGCGGCACTGAAGCCGAGGCCGAGGAGTACCTCGACTCGTTCTTCGCCAACGTGGTGGCTCTGCCCGGCAGCGGCCGTGACGCCACCACCGCGTTCCTCGGCGGCACCGGCGACGTCCTCATGGCCTACGAGAACGAGGCGATCCTCGCGCACCAGAACGGCGAGGAGTTCGACTACATCGTCCCCGACACCACGATCCTCATCGAGAACCCGGGCGCCGTCCTGGTCGAGGCCGATCCCGTCGCCCAGGCGTGGCTCGACTTCGTGCTCGGCGAGGCGGGGCAGCGGCAGCTCGCCCTCAAGGGCTTCCGTCCGGTCATCGAAGGTGTCGAGGTCGACGAGGTCGAGGGCGCCAACGACCCGGCCGACCCCTTCCCCACCGTCGAGCGGCTCCTCACGGTCGCAGGCGACTTCGAGAGCTGGGACGCCCTGTCCGCCAAGTTCTTCGACGAGGCCGATGGCATCGTCACCAGGGCCATCTCCGCCTCGGGCAAGGCGGGATGACAGCCATCGCCGTGGTGGAGGGCCGGTCGGAGCGCGGGCGCCGGCCGGCTCGGGCCGGGGGCCTCACGAGGGTGTCCGGTCTCGGCCTGGGCCTGGCCATGCTCTGGTTCAGCCTCCTCGTGCTCATCCCCCTCACCGCGGTGGTCGTGAGCGCTGCCGACGGCGGCTGGAGCGCGTTCTGGAGGACGATCACCAACGAGCAGACCGCGGCAGCCATCCGTCTGACCGTGGGCCACGCCCTGCTGGTGACGGCGGTGAACGTGGTGATGGGCACCCTCATCGCCTGGGTGCTCGTGCGCGACAGGTTCCTCGGCAAGCGGGTGCTCGAGGTGCTCATCGACATCCCCTTCGCGCTCCCCACGATCGTGGCCGGGCTCGTGCTGCTCTCGCTGTACGGGAAGGACAGCCCGCTCGGCGTCGACGTGGCCAACACGCGATCCGCGGTGTTCCTCGCCTTCTTGTTCGTGACGCTGCCCTTCGTGGTGCGCATGGTGCAGCCGGTGCTCGCCGAGCTGGAGCTCGATGTCGAGGAGGCCGCGGCCTCACTCGGGGCGAGCCGGATCACCACCTTCAGACGGATCGTGCTGCCGAGCCTCGTGCCCGCTATCGCAGCCGGTGCCGCGCTCAGCTTCGCCCGCGGGGTGAGCGAGTACGGCTCGCTCGTCCTCCTGTCCGGCAACCTCCCCTTCCAGACCGAGGTGACGTCGGTGCGCATCCTGAGCAGCGTCGAGAACGACAACCTGCCCGGGGCCGCAGCCGTGGCCACGGTGCTGCTCGCGATCTCTCTCGTGGTGATCGTCGCCCTCGACGCCATCCAACGCCGGGTGGCCCGGCGTGGCTGACACCCGAGCGCGACCGACCGCCACCCGTCGTCGCCCCAAGCCGGTGACGACCTACCTGTTCCGGCTGATCGTCTCCGCCTACCTGTTCCTGCTCGTCGCCTGGCCGGTGTCGCTGGTCGCGAAGAACACCTTCTCCGACGGGTTCGCCGACCTCCAGGCGCTGATCGACGACCCCGACGTGGTGAGCGCCCTGCGCCTCACCCTGCTCGTGGCCGCGGCGTCCGTGGTGATCAACACCGTCTTCGGAGTCGGGATCTCCATCTTGCTGGTGCGCTACGAGTTCCCAGGCAGGCGGGCGCTGAGTGCCCTCATCGACCTGCCGCTGTCGGTGTCTCCGATCGTGGTCGGCCTCTCGCTGGTGCTCGTGTACGGCGGCCGCGGCGGGTGGTTCGGCCCTGGTCTCGAAGACCTCGGCCTCCAGGTCATCTTCGCGACCCCCGGCATCGTCATGGCGACCACCTTCGTGGCCCTGCCCCTCGTCATCCGCGAGGTCGTGCCGGTGCTGGAGGAGGTGGGCATCGAGCAAGAGCAGGCAGCGCGCAGCCTCGGCGCCAACGCGGTGCAGACCTTTCGGCGCATCACCCTGCCGACCATCCGCTGGGCCGTCGTCTATGGCGTGGTGCTCAGCCTCGCCCGCTCCCTCGGCGAGTTCGGGGCGGTGAAGGTGGTGTCGGGCAACGTGCTCGGCCAGACCCGCACCGCCACGCTCGTGGTCGAGGAGAAGTACCTGAACTTCGACCGTGGCGGCGCCTACGCCACCGCCTTCCTGCTCGCCCTCGTGTCAGTGGCCTGCATCGTGATCGTCTCCATCATCCGCCCCCAGGAGGGTCAGCAATGAGCATCGAGGTCAGTGGGGTGGGCAAGCGCTTCGGCGACTTCGTGGCCCTCGACGACGTGTCCCTGTCCATCCCCAGCGGTCAGCTGACCGCGCTGCTCGGCCCGAGCGGCGGCGGGAAGTCGACGCTGCTGCGCATCATCGCGGGCCTCGAGCATGCCGACGTGGGACGGGTCGAGATCGAGGGAGTGGACGCCACCGACCTACCCGCGCAGAGGCGCAACGTGGGCTTCGTGTTCCAGCACTACGCCGCCTTCAAGCACCTCTCGGTGCGGCGCAACGTGGCGTTCGGACTGGAGATCCGCAAGCGGCCCAAGGACGAGATCCGCCGGCGCGTCCAGGAGCTGCTCGAGCTCGTGCACCTCGAGCAGCTCGCTGATCGCCTCCCGTCCCAGCTCTCCGGCGGGCAGCGCCAGCGGATGGCGCTGGCCCGAGCGCTGGCGGTGGAGCCCACGGTCCTGCTCCTCGACGAGCCCTTCGGGGCGCTCGACGCGAAGGTCCGCAAGGAGCTGCGCGACTGGCTGCGCCGCCTCCACGACGAGGTCCACGTCACGACCGTGTTCGTCACCCACGACCAGGAGGAGGCGCTCGAGGTCGCGGATGAGATCGTCGTCATCAACGACGGCCGCATCGAGCAGGTGGGCTCGCCCGACCAGCTCTACGACGAGCCGGCCAACGACTTCGTGATGCGGTTCCTCGGTCCGGTCACCGAGCTCGACGGCCGGCTGGTGCGACCCCACGACATCGAGCTCCACATGGCCGATCCCGGCGGCGCGACCATGGGCCAGATCACTCGCACAACCAGGGTGGGCTTCGAGGTGCGGGCCGAGGTCACCACCGCCGACGAGGTGGTGCTGGTCACCCAGACCCGCGCCGAGCTTCGGGCGCTCGGGCTCGAAGTCGGCTCCCGGGTGTGGGTCCGGGCGCTGTCAGGACGAGGCGGTCCAGGCGTCCGGGTCCTCGAGGAGGCGAGCCACCTCTGATGGGAGCTCGCCGGCCACCAGGTCGGCCACGGTCACCGTCTCCAGCACAGAGCGGAGCGCGACCCGCACGGCCACCCACAGCGACACGAACGGCTCCGCCACCCCTTCGTCACCCAGCTCGTGGGGACGGATCCCCCGCACCGAGGCGAGGGGACCCTCCAGCGAGCGGATGATGTCGGCCACCGTGATCCGCTCAGGGCTGCGGGCCAGCGTCCAGCCGCCCTCGGGGCCACGGTGGCTCCTGACGATGCCCCCGTTGCGCAGCGAGCGGAGGATGTCGTCGAGGAACTTCCCGGGGATCGACTCGGCGGTCGACAGCCGCTCACGGGTGACCGGCGTGCCCGGCTCATCCCCCAGCGCCCGGGCGAGCGCCACGACGGCTCGCACCCCGTAGTCGGCCTTGTGGGAGATGCGCACGGCCCGAGTCTCGCGCTCCGAGCTCCGTGGCCGGCCAGATGGCGCCAGCCGGGACGCTCGCTCGGCGGCGCCGCCTACTATGCAGGTGCACAGCACACCCGGGGGCATGGGTGGCTGGCCGAGGTCCGGGGCATGGCGGACCGCACCACCGAGGGGAGCACTCAATGCAGATGGACGACATGATCCTGGTGAGCATCGACGACCACATGGTCGAGCCGCCCGACATGTTCAAGAACCACGTCCCCGCCAAGTGGGCCGACCAGGCCCCGAAGGTGGTGCGCAACGAGAGCGGCGCCGAGGAGTGGGTGTTCCAGGGGGCGTCGACCTCCACGCCGTTCGGGATGGCCGCCACCGTCGGTTGGCCCTCCGATGAGTGGGGCTTCAACCCCGCCACCATGGCCGAGCTGCGCCCCGGCTGCTTCGACGTCCACGAGCGCGTTCGGGACATGAACGCCAACGGCGTGCTGGCGTCGATGAACTTCCCCACCATGGCCGGCTTCAACGCCCGCACGTTCAACGAGGCGCCCGACAAGGAGCTGTCCCTCGTGATGCTCCAGGCCTACAACGACTGGGCCGTCGACGAGTGGTGCGGCACCTACCCGGGTCGCTTCATCCCGATCGGCGTGGTGCCGCTGTGGGACGTCGACCTCGCGGTGGCCGAGGTCAACCGGCTCGGCAAGAAGGGATGCCGGTCGATCAGCTTCCTCGAGGCGCCTCACGCCTTTGGGATGCCGAGCTTCCTGTCGGGCCACTGGGACCCGATGCTCGCCGCCCTCGTCGAGAACAACATGGTGCTGTCGTTGCACATCGGCGCAGCCTGGGCGCTGATCACGCTCGCCCCCGAGTCGGGTGAGGACCACCTGATCGTGGTGCCGTCGCAGGTCACGATGCTCACGGCCCACGACCTGCTCTTCGGCCCCACCCTTCGCAAGTTCCCCGACCTGAAGGTGGCGCTGTCGGAGGGCGGGATCGGCTGGATCCCCTTCTACCTCGACCGCGTCGACAGGCACTTCCAGAACCAGACCTGGATCGGCAACAGCTTCGGCGAGGGCAAGCTCCCCTCCGACGTGTTCCGCGAGCAGATCCTGGCGTGCTTCATCACCGATCCGTCGGGCCTCAAGCTCCGCGACGAGATCGGGATCGACCTCATCGCCTGGGAGTGCGACTACCCGCACACCGACACCACCTGGCCGAAGTCGCCGGAGCTGCTCTGGGGCGAGCTCGAGAACGCCGGCTGCACCAAGGAGGAGGTCGACAAGATCACCTTCGAGAACGCCTGCCGGTTCTTCGACTGGGACCCGTTCAAGCACACGTCCCGCGATCAGGCCAGCGTCGGTGCGCTGCGAGCGCTGGCCACCGATGTCGACGTCACCCGCGTGCCCCGCTCTGAGTGGCGCAAGCGCAACGAGGCCGCCGGCATCGGCCAGATCTGAGCTGCTCAGCCTGGAGCGCTGGCCGCCCGCATGGCGGGCAGCAGCTCCAGGTAGGCATCGAGCATCCGCTCGTCCCATGGAGCGCGCAGCGCGATGTTGACCTCGTCGGCGCCCGCCGCCACGTAGGCGGCCACCTGCTCGGCGATCGTGTCGGGGCGACCGCCCAGCGCACCTGGGGCCAGGAAGGGTGACGCGGGCCCGAAGCCCTGCTCCTGCACCACCTCCACCACGTCCCTGCCATCGGCGGTGACGGCGAAGAGCAGGTTCACGCCCCGCCGCAGGGTCTTCGGGTCGCGGCCCTGCTCCACGCAGCGCTGGTCGGCGATCGCGTTGAGCTCACCGAAGCGCTCGGCGCTGACGTAGGCGGCGTTCCAGCCGTCGGCGTGCTGCGCGGCGATGCGCAGCGTGCGATTCTCGCCGGTGCCGCCGATCCAGATCGGGAGGCGCTCCTGCACCGGGGCGGGCAGGCAGGATGCCTCGACCGTGCGGTAGTGCTCCCCATCGTGGGTGGTGCGGTCCTGGGTGAGGAGGCTCCGGATCAGCGGGAACGCCTCCTCGAGCCGGTCGAGGCGCTGGCCGAGCGGCGGGAATTCGTAGCCGTAGGCCTCGGCCTCGGGCTCGTGCCACCCCGCACCGAGGCCGAGCTCGAAGCGCCCGTCGGAGATGTGGTCGAGGGTCGTGGCGGCCTTCGCCAGCAGCGCCGGGTTCCGGTAGAGGACGCAGAACACCAGGCACCCCAGCCGGGCCCGGGACGTGTCAGCGGCGAGCGCACCGAGGGTGCTCAGCGCCTCGAAGTGGTCGATCGTGCCGCCGGCGGGCGGAGCCTCGTAGAGGTGGTCCCACACCGAGATCCAGTCGACGCCGGCGTCGTCGAGCCGGCGCCACAGGCTCCGCAGGTCCGCCATCGACATGGCCTGCTGTCCAACGTGCACTCCGAGCGACACTGTCATCTCCAAGTGCTACCACCACATCGGTCCCGCTTAGATCTCGGCGGGCACCTGGGTGATGGCCGGGTACCCGGCGAGCAGGGCGGCGACATCGGTCGGCGGGGCCGGGTCGCTCTGGTCGCAGGCCGACTCGAACACGTTCACGCCTTCGGGGAACTCGGTGGCGCGTGGCACCTCCTGCAGGTCGCCGATGGCTTCGACGGGACAGGCCGGGACGTTGATGCTCGTGACGGTGTCGGTCTGGTGGTCGCCCGCCACGAGAGCGTCACGGTGCTCGGCGATCCAGTCGAGGGCCAGACCCGCGGCGAAGCGGAACTGCTCGTCGTCGAGCTCCACGCCGGCGCTGACGGCGAGGGCCGGGATGCCTCGCCGGATCGCCGTGCGGCCCACGCCCACCGTCCCCGAGAGCGCGGCGAAGGGGCCGATGTTCTGCCCCGGGTTCACCCCGGAGAGCACGAGGTGCGGATCGAGGCCGAGCTGGTCGAGGCCGACGACCACCGCGTCGGCGGGGAACCCGTGGACCGCGTAGCCCTCCACCCCGCCTGGGGTGGTAGCCGCCTCGTAGGTGGCGCCCCCTTCGGTGGTCCTGTCGGAGCTGCCGCTGCGCTCGTCGGCCGGAGCCACCACGGTGACCTCGACGTCTTCCTCTGCGGCGATGAGCTCGAGCATGACGTCGATCGCCGGGTTGATGATGCCGTCGTCGTTGACGAGCAGGATGCGCAGGGGCTCGATGGGAGCGGTGGTGGTGGTCGTCGTCGCTTCGGGGCGCGCGGTGGTGGTCGTCGCCGCTCCGGCGGAGTCAGGTGAGTCATCCGCGCCGCAGGCGGCGAGGGTGGCGACCGCCACCAGGGTGGCGATGGCGTTGAGCACGCGACGAGTCGCCATCAGCTGGCTTCTTCTGGCATCACGAAGTCGACGTGGAGGCGGGTGAGCCTCGATGACTTGATGCGCCACTCGCCACCGGCCTTCTCATAGGTCTCGTGGTAGTGGCCATAGCCGTCGAGGCGCATGCCGTTGGGCCAGATGATGATGTCGTTCAGCGACCAGATGCCCGACGCGGTCGCGTCGGAGGTGACGTCGATCTCGGGCATGTGCCCCTGGTGCACGGTCGTGGCCTCGCCCAGGGCGTCCTGCAGGAACGCCATGAAGGTGTCGGCTCCCTCGATGCGGTCGCCACCCGACTCGCGTGTGTCGATCACGACGTCGTCGACGAACACCTCCCGCATGCCCGCCCAGTCCTTGGTGTCCATGGTGCGGAAGTAGCGCGCCTTCAACCGCCGGATCGCCTCGATGTCGTCCACGTTGACCTCTCTGTTCAGCCGAGCGAGGCCCAGAAGGCCTCGAGCGCGGCGGCTCCTTCAGCCGGCTTCTCGTAGGGCCAGAAGTGGCCGGCGCCTTCGATCGGGGCAAACCCTGCACCCATCGCCGCGGCGACCTCGCGGGCCTTCGTCTCGTCGCCGAACGGGTCTTCGGTGGGGTGCAGCACGAGTCCGGGTGCGGACGTGGCCGACCAGGGTCCCCAATCGGCGTGCGGGTTGGGCAGCGCCGAGCGGTACAGGTCAAGGATGCAGGTCCCCATCGTGGCGTCGCCGGCGGCGGCCATCTCGAGCGCCCCCTCGGCGGGCACACCTAGCATCTGGTAGCCCGCCGCCCGCTCCTCGACGCTCTGCGCGGCCGACGACTCGAAGAAGGCCTCGCCGTCGCCTGGCGTCTGCCAGAGCTTGGCGAAGTCGTGCCACACGTAGTCGGGATGGGCGATGTTGCCGACGTCGGCGGCCCAGGAGCCCAGCCGGTCGCCGAACGCGGTCGCCACCCGGTAGGTGAGGCCGGCACCCCAGTCGTGACCGACCAGGTGGACCGGCTCCCCGATGGCGTCGAGCTCGCTCACCAGCCACTGGACGTAGTCATCCTTCGTGGCGCCGAAGCCCGCCGGCCG
>DATCYI010000146.1:0-8586 GCA_036570385.1 Acidimicrobiales bacterium
GATCGGCCTGGTGCAGCCGTCTACCGAGAGCGCGATCGCCGAGATCGGCTGGTGGGTCGCGCCCGGCCACCGCGGCAGGGGAGTGGCCACCACCGCCGCCCGGCTGATGGCCGACTGGGCGGTAGCCGAGCTCTCCGTCGATGCCGTGCTCGCCCGCTGCCAGGCCGACAACCCGGCTTCGGTGGCGGTGGCGCGCGCCGCCGGGTTCACCCGCTGCGACGTGTCGGATGGCACGCCGAACGGCGAGCTGTGGCGCTTCGGATGACGGCGCGAGGTGCTACGGTCGGGCCCTGACCGTGAAGCGGGTCCCGTGAGGCTCGCACGGACAGGAAGGCGATCACTTGGCCGAACGCGAACGACGCTCCACGCCCCCGTACGGGGGCGTTTTTGTTGCCCGATCCCAGGTGATGGACGCCGATGACGTCCGCCGGGCGATCTGGCGGATGGCCCACGAGATGGTCGAGCGCAACCACGGCCTCGAGGGGGTCGTGCTGGTGGGGCTGCAGACCGGCGGCGTGCTGCTGGCCGAGGCCTTCGCCGAGGCGCTCGAGGAGATCGACGGCGCGGCGCCGCCGCTGGGCACGCTCGACGTCGCCCTCTACCGCGACGACATCGGCATCAGGCCCGTGCTGCCCGAGGCGGTCACCGAGATCCCCGTCGACCTCGACGGCGCCATCGTCGTCCTCGTCGACGACGTGCTCTTCACGGGGCGAACGATCCGCGCTGCGCTCGACGCCCTGAACGCGTTCGGTCGCGTCCGGGCGGTCCAGCTCGCGGTGATGGTCGACCGCGGCCACCGGGAGCTCCCGATCCGGCCCGACTACGTCGGCAAGAACCTGCCGACCCGGCGCGACGAGATGGTGAACGTCAGCCCCACCGGCGTCGATCTCGGCGAGGTCGTGAAGGAGGGCCGGCCGTGAACCACCTCCTGTCCGTCGCCGACCTCACCCCCGCCGACATCGACCAGCTGATGCGACTCACCGACACCTTCGCCGAGGTGAGCCAGCGCCAGATACCCAAGGTGCCGGCGCTGCGGGGCAAGAACGTCGTCTGGCTGTTCTACGAGGACTCCACCCGCACCCGCCTGAGCTTCGAGCAGGCCGCCAAGCGGCTGTCGGCCGACACGATGACCTTCAGCGTCGGCTCCTCTTCGGTGAAGAAGGGCGAGTCGCTGCGCGACACGGTGCTGACGATCGAAGCCATGGGCGTCGACGCCATCGTGGTGCGGCACGCGTCAGCCGGCGTGCCCTGGCAGCTGGCCCGCTGGCTCGACGACCGGGTGAGCGTCGTCAACGCCGGCGACGGCTGGCACGAGCACCCCACCCAGGCGCTGCTCGACTGCTACACGATCCGCGAGCACAAGGGCTCCCTCGACGGCCTCCGGATCGGCATCGTCGGCGACGTGAAGCACAGCCGGGTCGCCCGCTCCGACGTCCTCGCCTTCACCGCCCTGGGCGCGGAGGTCACCCTGGTGGCGCCGCCGACCCTGCTGCCCCCCGACCTCACCGACTGGCCGGTTCGGGTCAGCCACGACATCGACGCCACGCTGCCCGACCTCGACGTCGTCTACCTCCTGCGCATGCAGCGCGAGCGCATGACCGAGCACCTCGTGCCGTCCCTGCGCGAGTACACCGCCCGCTACGGCGTCACCACCCGCCGGGCCGCGGCGCTGCGCGACGACGCGCTGGTGATGCACCCCGGCCCGATGAACCGCGGGGTGGAGATCAGCGCCGAGGTCGCCGACCTGCCCCGCTCGGTGATCCTGGAGCAGGTGCGCAACGGCGTGGCCGTGCGCATGTCCGTGCTCTACCTGTTGCTCGGAGCGGGAGCCGACCGCGTGCTCGGCCCCGACGGCCCTGATGTCGAGTCGGTGCCCGAACCGGTAGCCGTGCTCGAGCCGGAAGGAGCGTCGCGCTGATGGGCACGATCGTGATCAAGGGAGGCCGGGTCGTTGACGCCACCGGCGAGCGCACAGCCGACGTGCTGCTGGCCGACGACGGCACCATCGCCGAGGTCGGAGCCGACCTCAGCGCCGACCGCACGCTCGACGCCGCCGGCTGCGTCATCGCGCCGGGCTTCGTCGACCTCCACTCCCACCTGCGCCAGCCCGGCCAGGAGGAGGCCGAGACGATCGAGACGGGCGCTCGGGCCGCCGCTCTGGGCGGCTACACGTGCATCCTCGCCATGCCGAACACCATCCCGGCCATCGACCACGCCGGCATCGTCCGCGAGGTGCTCGACCTGGCCCGCGGCGTCGCCTGCGAGGTGCTGCCCTCCGGCGCCATCACCGTCGGTCGCGCCGGCGAACAGCTCGCGCCCCTCGGCGAGATGGCCGATCTCGGCGTGCGGGTCTTCACCGACGACGGTGCGGGTGTCGCCGACGCTCGGCTCATGCGCCGGGCCATGGAGTACGCCGGCACCCTGCGGGCCGCCGGCCACCCGGTGATCCTCGCCCAGCACTGCGAGGACCCGGTGCTCTCTGCCGGCGGCCACATGCACGAGGGGGAGTGGTCTGCCCGCCTCGGCATCCCGGGCCAGCCCGCGGAGGCCGAGGAGCTCATGGTCATGCGCGACCTCGCCCTCGCCCGCCTGACCGGCACTCGCGTCCACTTCCAGCACCTCTCCACCGCACGGTCGGTGGCGATGGTGCGCCAGGCCAAGGCCGACGGCCTCCCGGTCAGCTGCGAGGCCACCACCCACCACTTCACCCTCACTCACGCCGAGTGCGCCTCGTACGACCCGGTGTTCAAGGTGAACCCGCCGCTTCGCACCGAGGCCGACCTGGTGGCGGTGCGGGCCGGTCTGGCCGACGGCGCCATCGACTGCATCGCTACCGACCACGCACCTCACACCCAGGAGGCGAAGGAGTCGGCCTTCGACCAGGCGCCGCCCGGGATGCTCGGGTTGGAGACCGCCCTCGCCCTGGCGCTGACCGAGCTCGACCTGCCCATCGCCGAGGTGCTGGCCCTGCTCTCGTGGAACCCCGCCCGGGTCCTCGGCGTCGACGACGTCCACGGCGGCCCGATCGCCCCTGGTCGCCCCGCCAACCTCGCGGTGATCGACCCGGAGCACACGTGGACCGTCGATCCGGCGGCCATGGCCAGCCGCAGCCGCAACTCGCCCTACGCCGGCCGCTCGCTGCGCGGTCGCGTCCGCCACACGATCCTGCACGGCGATCCCGTCGTCGTCGACATGGAGCCCACCCGATGATCCCGTATGTTCATGCGCTAGCCTGCATCATCATGCACAACGAGACCGAACTGCACGCTTCTGGGGATGGTTGTGGGCCAATGTGGCCGATAACCACCCCCAGAACCGCTGGGGGCGAGGCGTGAGCGGGGTGCGCGAGGCGCTGCTGGTCCTCGCCGACGGCACGACCTTCGAGGGCGAGGCGATCGGCGCCGACCCGGGCCCGACGGGCGCCGCCGGCGAGGTCGTGTTCAACACGGTGCTCGCGGGCTACCAGGAGGTCATCACCGACCCGTCCTACGCCGGCCAGATCATCACCTTCACCTACCCCCACATCGGCAACTACGGCGTGAGCGCCGCCGACTTCGAGTCCCGCCGGCCGTTCTGCCGCGGCATCGTCGTGCGAGAGCTGGCCCGCCGCCGCTCGAGCTGGCGCAGCGACGGCGACCTCGACGCGCAGCTCGCCGCCTACGGCATCCCGGGCATCGCTGGGGTCGACACTCGCCGGCTGACCCGCCGCATCCGCGACGTGGGAGCGATCCCGGGCGCCTTCGGACCGCTCGACCTGCTCGACGAGGGCGCCCTGCTGGCAGCCGCACAGCGCGAGCCCGGCACCGAGGGGCTCGACCTCGTCGCCCAGGTCAGCACCGCCGAGCCCTACCGGTTGGCCGACGGCAGCCGCCCGCTGGTCGTCGCCTACGACTACGGGATCAAGCGCACGATCCTGCGCCACCTCGCGTCGTGGGTCGATGTCGAGGTGGTGCCGGCCAGCACCAGCGCGGCCGACGTGCTCGCCCGCGAGCCGGCCGGCGTGTTCCTCTCCAACGGGCCCGGCGACCCCATCTCCGTGCCCTACGCGTCAGAGGCCATCGCCGGTCTGCTCGGCAACGTCCCGGTGTTCGGGATCTGCCTGGGGCACCAGCTCCTCGGTCGCGCCCTCGGCGCCGAGACCGTGAAGCTCCCGTTCGGGCACCACGGCGGCAACCACCCGGTCCGCAACCTGGCCACCGGCAAGGTCGAGATCACCAGCCAGAACCACAACTTCGCCGTCGACGCCGACTCGCTCGGCGGCCGCGCCGAGCTCACCCACGTCAACCTGAACGACGGGGTGTGCGAGGGCCTGCGGGTGAGCGGCGGGGACGCGTTCAGCGTCCAGCACCACCCCGAAGCCGGCCCCGGCCCCCACGACAGCGCGTACCTGTTCGAGGAGTTCGCAGCGATGCTCGGCGTCAAGGAGCGGCGCGATGCGCCCGCCGGCTACCCCGAAGCCGACAAGGAAGGCGCCATCGATGCCGAAGCGTGATGACATCGAGTCGATCCTGCTGATCGGGGCCGGGCCGATCGTGATCGGCCAAGCCTGCGAGTTCGACTACTCGGGCACCCAGGCGTGCAAGGTCCTGAGGCAGGAGGGCTACCGCGTCATCCTGGCCAACTCGAACCCGGCCACGATCATGACCGATCCCGAGTTCGCCGACGCCACCTACGTCGAGCCGCTCGACGTCGAGGTCCTGATGAGGATCATCGAGCGTGAGCGCCCCGACGCCGTGCTGCCCACCCTCGGCGGGCAGACCGCGCTCAACCTGGCCATGGAGCTGTTCGCTCGGGGAGCTGTCGCGACACCGGGGACACCTGAGCTGATCGGCGCCAACGCCGAGGCCATCCGCACCGCCGAGGACCGCGAGGCCTTCAAGGAGGCGATGCAGGGGATCGGCCTCGACGTGCCGCCCTCGGCGGTGGCCCACAGCCTCGAGGAGGCCCACGACGTCATCGGGCGCATCGGCCTTCCTGTCGTGATCCGACCCGCCTACATCCTCGGCGGCAAGGGCACCGGCATCGCGTCCACCCCCGAGGAGTTCGACAAGCTCGCCGGGCTCGGGCTCGTGGCCAGCCCCATCAGCGAGATCCTCATCGAGCGATCGATCGCAGGCTGGAAGGAGTACGAGCTGGAGGTCATGCGCGACCGCGCCGACAACTGCGTGGTCGTCTGCTCGATCGAGAACCTCGATCCGATGGGCGTGCACACCGGCGACTCGATCACAGTCGCTCCCGCGCAGACGCTCTCCGACGTCGAGTACCAGCTCATGCGCGATGCCGCGTTCGCGTGCATCCGCCGCGTCGGGGTGGAGACCGGCGGCTCCAACGTGCAGTTCGCCCTCGATCCCAGCAACGGCCACATGGTCGTCATCGAGATGAACCCGCGCGTGTCGCGCTCCTCCGCGCTGGCCTCGAAGGCCACCGGCTTCCCGATCGCCAAGATCGCCGCGAAGCTCGCCGTGGGGTACACGCTCGACGAGATCCCGAACGACATCACCCGGGCCACGCCCGCGAGCTTCGAGCCCACCATCGACTACGTGGTCACCAAGGTGCCGCGGTGGGCCTTCGAGAAGTTCCCGGCCGCGCCGGGCGTGCTCGGCACCTCGATGCAGTCGGTGGGCGAGGCCATGGCGATCGGTCGCACCTTTCCCGAGTCGCTCCAGAAGGCGATGCGCAGCCTCGAGCTCGGTCGCTATGGGCTGGGCTGCGACCCGGGAGAGGCCGCCCTCGAAGACCTCACCGATGAGGAGCTGCTCACGCGTGCCGCGATCGGCACCCCGGATCGACCGTTCCAGCTCGAGGCTGCGCTCCGGCGCGGCATCTCGGTGGAGACCCTCGCGGAGCGCACGAAGGTCGACCCTTGGTTCCTCGACCAGATCCTCGCCATCGTCGAGGAGCGGGCCAGCCTGGCCGAGGTCGGCATCCACGGCATGACCCGCGCCTCCTGGCGACGGGCCAAGCGCCTCGGCTTCAGCGACGCGCAGCTGGGCTGGCTGTGGTCGGTGCCGGAGGCCGACGTTCGGGCAGCGCGCCTAGCGCTCGGGGTGCGGGCCACCTTCAAGACCGTCGACACCTGCGCCGCGGAGTTCGAGGCCAAGACGCCATACCACTACTCGACCTACGAGGACGAGGACGAGGTGGCGCCGTCGGATCGGCGCAAGGTGCTCATCTTGGGCTCCGGGCCGAACCGCATCGGACAGGGCATCGAGTTCGACTACTGCTGCGTGCACGCCAGCTTCGCGCTGGCCGATGCGGGCTACGAGACGATCATGCTCAACTGCAACCCCGAGACCGTCTCGACCGACTACGACACCTCCGACCGTCTCTACTTCGAGCCCCTCACCCTCGAGGACGCCCTCAACGTCATCGAGGCCGAGCAGGCATCCGGCGAGCTCGTGGGTGTGATCGTGTCGCTCGGCGGGCAGACGCCGCTGAAGCTCTCCGGACAGCTGCCGGCCGGTCTCGTCCTCGGCACCTCGCCCGAGTCGATCGACCTGGCGGAGGACCGCGAGCGCTGGAACGCGCTCTGTGCCCGACTCGAGATCCCCCAGCCCGCCGGCGGCACTGCGGTCACCCACGAGGAGGCGCGCGCCATCGCTGGCCGCGTCGGCTACCCCGTGCTCATGCGCCCCTCCTACGTGCTCGGAGGTAGGGCCATGGAGATCGTCTACGACGACGAGTCGCTCGACCGCGCCATGGACCAGCTGATCGGCTTCGGCAGCCTCGGCAAGGAGGGCGGCCTCTCGGCGGAGCGACCGGTGCTGATCGACCGCTTCCTCGAGGACGCCACCGAGGTCGACGTCGACGCCATCCGCGACCACACAGGCGACGTCGTGATCGGCGGCGTCATGGAGCACGTCGAGGAGGCCGGGGTGCACTCGGGCGACTCCGCCTGCGCGCTGCCGCCGTACTCGCTGTCGGCGGACACCGTCGCGGTGATCGAGGAGCACACGCGAGCCATCGCGGCAGAGCTCGAGGTGGTCGGGCTGATCAACGTCCAGTACGCCGTGAAGCACGGCCAGGTCTTCGTGATCGAGGCCAACCCGCGCGCCAGCCGCACCGTCCCCTTCGTGGCCAAGGCCACCGGCGTCCCGCTCGTCAAGGTCGCCGCCCGGGTCATGGTCGGCGCCACGCTCAGCGAGCTGCGCGACGAGGGCCTGCTCCGGGCACCCCTCAACGAGGGGTACGTCGCGGTGAAGGAGGCGGTCCTTCCCTTCAACCGCTTCCCCGAGGCCGACTCCGTGCTCGGACCGGAGATGCGCAGCACCGGCGAGGTCATGGGCATCGACTCCACCTTCGGGTTGGCCTTCGCCAAGAGCCAGCTCGCCGCCGGCGACCCCTTGCCGTCGGGAGGCTGCGTGTTCATGTCGCTGGCCGACCGCGACAAGGCCGATGGCGTGGAGGCCGGACGTCGCTTCGTCGAGAGCGGCTTCACGATCGTCGCCACCGCCGGCACCGCCGACGCTCTGGAGGCGGCGGGCGTACCGGTCTCGACCCGCGTCGCCAAGGTCGGCGACGCCACCGGCACCGACGCCGTCGAGCTGATCTCCTCCGGCAAGGTCGACCTCGTCGTCAACAGCCCACGAGGCCGAGGAGCCCGCGCCGACGGCGCCCACATCCGCAGCGCCGCCGGGGTGGCCGGCATCCCCTGCCTCACCACCGCCGCTGCGGCCGTCGCAGCGGCCAGCGGCATCGCCGACTCCGCCGCGCTCGAACCCCGAGTCCGCACCCTCCAGGACTTCCACGCCGGACGTTCGCTCCGCTTCGTCACGGAACCGGAGGTTCCGTGACGAGAAGGCTCGTGTCGGCTGCGCCGACGCTCAGGCATCCTCGGCGGCGGAGCCGCCTGCGGTGCACGTGTGGGGGGAGACCCCCCACGCCCCCTCGTGTCCGGTACCGCACCCCACGCTGCGATCTCGCCGGCCCTGCACGCCATTCGCTGCGTCCTCCTCCTCGCCGCAGCTATGGCTGCGCCTTCGTCGTGCGTCCTTGCGGATGGCATCCAGTGCTCGCCGAGCTCATCAGCAGGGGTGCGGTACCGGACACAGTCGGCTGCGCCGGCGTGCAGGCGCCCTCGGAGGCACACATCTGATGGGTGCACGGGCCTCCGGACCGATGTCCGCGGGCGCTGACATGGCGACCCGGATCGGGTCGGTGGTTCTTCCGAACCCGGTCATGACGGCTTCGGGGACGGCGGGGCACGGGGCCGAGCTCAGCTCGTACCTAGACCTCTCCTCGTTGGGCGCAGTGGTGGTCAAGTCCCTGTCTGCCGAGCCCTGGGCCGGCAACCCGCCGATCCGCGTGCACGAGACGACCGCGGGGATGATCAACAGCGTCGGGCTGCAAGGGCCGGGCATCCGTGCGTGGGTCGCCGAGGACCTGCCTCCGCTGCTCGAGTGCGGTGCCCGCGTGGTCGTGTCGATCTGGGGGCGCAGCGTCGCCGAGTACCAGCGGGCGGCCGAGCTGCTGGCGGCGGCGCCGCCTGAGGTCGTGGCTGTCGAGGTGAACCTGTCCTGCCCCAACACGGAAGCCGCCGCCGACCTGTTCGCGCACTCCGAGGACGCCACCGAGGAGGCGATGGCG